>CAIRDJ010000421.1 GCA_903877335.1 uncultured Chloroflexota bacterium
TGAGAGAGGCGGATGCCCGCGCCCGTAGGCACCAGACGCAACTCACGCGGTAGAGTCATGCCACTGCGCCAGGGCGAGGTGGGGGTGATGTTGGCATATCGCCAATTACTCATCCACCCGATGAACAGGCGTTGTTCGTTGGGGGCGTTGTGCCAAGTGGTGCCGGCGTAGTTGTCTGTGCCATAGTCAAACCAGAGTGGCTCAACCCCATCCGGCGTGAAGGTTTTCCCGTCGAACGCCCCCAGCAAGTAGAATGTGCCACTACCGCCTGCTGGCGCACCATCCCCAACGCTAATCAACAAGACCCATTTCACCTGTTCATCCAGCATCAACGGGAACAAGTCTGGCACTTCCCACACGCCACTTTCAAGCGCGATGCTGAATGCCTGGGCGAGCGTCCAGTGGAGCAAATTGGAAGAGGTGAAGAAGTGTATCTCCTTGCCAGCGGCAATCACCATCACCCAGCGTTGGGTGGGGGCGTGCCAAATCACTTTAGGATCGCGGAAGTCTTGGTAGAGGGCGGGCAGGATGGGGTTGGCTTCGTACTTCGTCCAAGTGCGCCCATCATCTAAGCTGTATGCCACGCCTTGCGCTTGGGTGTTGTAGGAGTAAAGGGCAACAAGCGCGTTCGCCCCAAAGCCAGCGGTATTGTCCGCATCAATGACCACACAACCGGAAAAAATTGTGCCCAACTCATCCGGGTAAAGCGCGATTGGGAGCGTCTCCCAGTGTAGCAAGTCATGGCTAACGGCGTGCCCCCAGTGCATGGGACCCCATACGCTATCGTAAGGGTGGAACTGGTAGAAGAGGTGAAACTCGCCATTGTGGTACACCAAGCCATTCGGGTCGTTTAGCCAGCGGTAAGGGGCGGTGTAGTGAAACTGTGGGCGGTAGGGTTCGCGGTAGAGTGGGTAGTTGGTTTGTGCAAGCACAAGCATGACTCCTGTGCATCAAAGATTGAGATGCGTCTTATCGGTTAATTAGCGTGCCCATTCTAGCAGACTCCCCTTGCGAATTGAAGCAAGTGAGCGCGGTGAATCCTTGCCAGCAGGCAAAAACTCACGCAGACATTTAGCCCTCTTGTGCGCTAGTTTCTTCCACCCAGTAAATGGCAGGAATGGAAATGAGCGTCACCGCCCCTTTCACCAAGACATTGGTCAAGAAGATTCCCCACAGCACATCGATGGGCAACCCCCAAAACGCCAACCCCACGAACACAGCGGAATCCAGCGGAACGCTCAGGGCGTTGCTGACCAACACCCGCCCCCATTGGTGACGTGCGCCAAAACGCTTTTGCCACCATTGATAGGCTTCGGTATCAAGAAACTCCGCCAGGACTTCGGCAAGGATGGATGCCAAGACGATCTGTAAGACCGGTGCCAACACACTGGCGAAGGCGTGACTGGGGTCCGCAGGGGGGAGATCAGGCGCGACAGGCAATGAGGCAACCCCCCAGAACAATCCCGCCATCAACAAGTTTAGCGCTGCCGCCAGCACAATGACGGTGCGCGTCACCTTGACGCCCGCGCTCTTATGGAGCAAATCGCGCAGCGTGAAGGAAAACGGATAAATGAGCGTGCCCCCATCCACCACCAAACCACCCAACAGGATGATTTTCAAACTGGTGATGTCGGAGAAAATTTGTGCCGCGATGTAACAACCGACAATCACGGCAACGACTTGTAACTGCTTTTGGTTCATGGAGATTCCTTACAGTGTTTTTTAGAGCTGGTGCTTCGACAGCTACATGGACGCTTTTAGAAGAGCGGTCTATTGCCCCCGCCCTTTGAAGAAATCCACCATGAAGGAATACGCGATGAAGTAGGAATCATCAATCCCCAGTACCGACAATTGATCTTTGAACCCCTTCATCTTGGTGTCGGGTTCGGGCGCGGGATTCACTTCTTCATACTTAGACTGTATCCCATGATGCGCTAGGACGTTGATGAAGCGTTCTGCCAACGGTTTAGGAAACGTCCCTAGGATGCCCTTCCCCTGTTGTAACAGGTTAGACAGGGGCATCTCGTGGTTCAGGTCTTGGGCAATATCGCGCCAAGGTCCAAATGTTGCGCCATAGGTTGCCCGCAAATCAATCATCAGCGCATTCACATCCGACGGCATCCCCTCAAAACGTAGTTGCCATTCAGGGGAGTTGTGATGATACAAGATGGGATGATCGTTCGCCCAAAATATGGAGCGGAACATCCCAAGCGAAACGCGATGCTCGCGCACGCCCAGCACACGAACCATATAGGCGTTGCCCTCTTGCAGGGTTTGGTTGACTTTATCCACCGTGACGATTTGGATCAGGAGTTGAAGCTCTTCGGGGACCCCCCCCATCTGTACCATCAGCAAAATGCCGAGTTGGTTTTCCCCTTGTAAATCTTGGTTCAGGCGTTCTCGTGCAGGCATAGCTACAGTCCTTTGCGTAGGACGGATTCTAGGGTGATGATAGAAGGGTGCGAAACGTCATGCGCATCTTGAATGACGGCATCGACATCGTAGGGGATGGCACGCAGGTCTAGGTTGAGCTGTCCCTCCACAAATTCCAGCACAGCATATTGAGCATGCGCCGGCGTTTCAAAACTTAACCCGACGCTCCCCGGATTGACCAAGCGGAAGTTGCCGATGGTGCGGTTCACTTGGCAGTGAATGTGACCATACACCCCCAACCGTGCCGGGCGATCTAGCACGCTGTCCAGAACCACGTCGTCGGGCGTGCTGTTGGTGATGCTCATCTCATCATTGTCGGGCACAGCATGATAGCCGATCACCTGCCCGAAACCCGGAACATAGGTTGCACATTCCTTGCCGATCAAACCGCCCAGATAGGCAAAATTCTCCCATGACAATTGATTGCGTGACCATTCAAACAGACGATCTTCTTGGGCGAACTTAGCGCGTAACTCGTTGAGCGCACCCTCGTCTTGAATCACCTGACGGCGCGGGCGGGCATTGGTGATGAGATAGCGTTCGGTATTGCCCCCAATCACCTTGACCTTCTCTGCCTGCTCGGTTGCCAGTTCACGAATGCGCGTGACACATTCATTGGGGCGCGTGCCGTGCGATGCCAAATCCCCCAAAACCCACAGGGCATCATAAGGGGTGTGGGTGGCTAAATCGCTCAAGACCGCTTCTAACGCGGTTAGGTTGCCATGAATATCTGCCAAGACGACCAGTTTCATTGGGTATGTTGTCCTTCTATTAGAAATTCAATAGGCGTATTGTACTGTATTTAGCAGTCATTCGATCATGCTTTGCCGTCCACGCACGGCAAAAGATTTCACCTAAAAACAGCGCGATCATTTGGTGATTATTCACAACAATTATTCGCCATAAATTCGTTTTCCAGCAACTGACAACGAGTCTCGGTGCGCGATCTAATCGTGGAGAAACGGCATTATGGTGATACTTGCTAGTTTAACTCGTGAAAAACGCACAAATTCAATTTTAATTTGTTAGAAATTCACAAATAAAATCAAAATAGATTTAGGAATCTCTTCCATAACTTTTAATCTCCCCACCTTCTATTCTTTTGCATGTACAAAACACACAACCTAATCGAAGAAAGGATCACCCATGATGTTTAAGCTCCCCTCTAAAAGACTGATACGGCGTATGTCTTCCTTAGCCATCGCCACGCTCATCCTTGCCATGTTTGGGACACACGCAACCTTTGCACAGGATGCCCCCACCGTCGAAAGCCTTGCCAGCGACATCAGCAGCATGAAGGCTTCCATTGATACTTCATGGCTTTTGCTCACGGGCTTCCTCGTCTTCTTCATGCAAACCGGGTTTGCCATGCTAGAAGCTGGGTTGATCCGTCAAACCGGGGTTGTAAACGCCCTGCTCGAAAACTTCATTGACGCAGGCTTAACCGGCTTGTGCTGGTGGGCGGTTGGGTTTGGGGTTGCCTTCGGCACAACCTCTAACGGCTTCTTCGGCACAGATTTGTTCTTCCTCAGCGGGGCGATCACCTTTGGGGAGACTGTTGAATATGCGAAGTACGGCATTTTGAACGTTTCTACGATTACCTTCTTCTTCTTTCAATTTGCTTTTGCCGCCACCGCCAGCACCATCACCACCGGCGCAATGGCGGAGCGCACCGATTTCGTGGGCGACTTAATTTACAGTGCGATCATCGCCGTTTTGATCTATCCCGTTGTGGTTCACTGGGCATGGGGTGGCGGATGGTTAGCAACGCAATGGGGCTTCCATGACTTCGCCGGCAGCACGGTGGTTCACACAGTAGGCGGCGTCATTGCGTTAATCGGCGCGATCATCCTAGGTCCTCGTGCAGGGCGCAAAGGTCCGAATGGTGAATGGTTGCCCCTCCCTCCCGCCCACAATCTTGGGCTTGCCACGCTTGGGACGATGATTCTGTGGTTCGGTTGGTATGGGTTTAACCCCGGCTCCACATTAGGCGCGATTGGCTATGATGGGTTGATGGGCTTAACCGTGCTCAACACCACGCTTGGGGCGAGTGCTGGCGTGTGCGTCACCCTGTTGTTCGTCTACTTCCGCACGGGCAAATGGGACTTAGCATCCACTTTGAACGGTGCTTTAGCAGGGTTGGTAGCAGTGACAGCGGGATGCGGTTTCTTTGCTCCATGGGCTTCTGTCGTGGTTGGGGCGATCGCCGGCGTATTGGTCATCCTTGCCGCAAACCTCATTGAATCCCTGCGCATTGACGATCCAGTGGGAGCGTTCGCGGTGCATGGTGCTTGCGGTATCTTGGGCACAATTGCCGTTGGGTTGTTTGCACAACCTCAACTCCTCTTCAACGGACCCTTCGCTGCTGGCGCAGCGTATGCCGGTCAAGGAGGGTTATTCATCACTGGCGACTGGAACTTGTTGATTGCGCAACTCATTGGTTCAGGTGCAACCATCGCTTGGTCTGCTGTCACCGCAACCCTGATGTTCGCAGGCTTGGCAATGGTGAACCGTTTGCGTGTGAACCCCATCGCTGACCAAATCGGGATTGATGTTTATGAACACGGTGCTTCTGCGTGGCCCGATGTATTCCCCCTCAACCAAGATGGGGCGGGTGAAGCCACCGAGAAGGGCAACAAAAACACGATGTCACCTGTAACAGGTGACTAGCTAAACAGGTTTAGGCTACGGACAGTTAAGAATGGTAAAGGCACTTCTATTCAAGGAGTGCCTTACTTTTTTTTACGGTTGGGAATGCGTAAGCCCTACGTGAGAATTTCGTTTGGGGTTGAGTTTGCCCAATTGCGAAACCACCCTCAGTACCCCACCACGCGCATGATGGGGTGATGCACGCGCTTAGGGTTGTTGCAGCGTGAAGCCGCCCATTGCGTTGCTGTCATAGGCGGCTTCGACGGTTGCCATCGTGTAGTAAGCGTCCTCTACTGAAGTGGGGAGCGCGTCGCTTTCCCCGTTCACATAGCGTTGCAGGCTACACATCGTGCCGATGAAAGCATGCGGAAACCATGACCCCTCAATCTCCATAGACTGCCAATGCTGTTGGTCGCGCGGGGTGTCCTGCTGAAGCAGCAAGTATTGGAACTTATCCGCTTTCCCGGTGGGATAGTTCATATTCAAGCCAGCTTGAACATAAATCGCACCGCGACTTCCCTCCCATTTCACATAGGATTGTTCGAAATCATCCCCATAGATGTGCCCGTGATTGGTCATGATGTTGACGCGCGGATTATCCCCATAGTCTAAGATGATGGTGGTGCGGGTGGGGGCTAAGTCATTGACGATGGGATGCTTGAGCGTCTTGGCATAGACCTGTTGTGGGTTGCCACAAAACGAGCGCACTAAATCAATGTAGTGGATGCTGTGATACAAAATCTCTAAACGGGGCAACGGGAGCAAGAAGGGCCAAATCGCCCACGGGGTGTAAAGTTGCATGCGCACTTCCATGTCCCACAAGTCCCCGATCAACCCCTGTTGAAGCATATCGCGAGCGGCGATGATGTGGGGCATGAAGCGCATTTGAAAGTTGATGGCGGCGGTGAGGTGTTTTTCTCGGCACAGGTGCAAGATTTGACGGGCTTCCGCTAGGGTGTCGCCCATTGGCTTTTGAATCAAAACCGCCCGCCCGTTGGGCATGGCTTGTAAAATCTCGAGGATATTTTTACCCGGCACCGAAACATCAAAGACGGCATCGGATGGAGCTTGCTCAAAGGCTTCGCGCAAACTGCTGTACACAGTGGGCACACCGAATTTTTGCGCCATCATCTGGGCGCGTTCTGCGTTAACATCAAATCCCCCCACCACCTCTAACCCGGCGAGGCGGTAGGCGGGGTAATGTGCATCGTGGACAATTCCCCCCATCCCAATGCTGACGATGGGCAATTTGTGATCGGGCAAATCGGCGGCAGTTTTTACATTCAACATGGCATTCATCTCCTGCTAAAAATAGTTAAGCGTTTAAGCGATAAAATTGTTGAGCATTGGCATAGAAAATAGCGTGTAGTTCGTGTTCAGATAAGCCCTCTAACAGGGTGAGGGCAGTATTCACCCAACCGTGATAGTTGAGGAAAGCGAGTTCGTGAAGAGGGAAATCCCCCCCGAAGAGTATGCGCTCTGGCCCAAACGCATCCAACATGACATCGACGAAGGGTTGCAAATGCGCCATGTTCCAACCTTCCCAATCCGCTTCCGTCACCATGCCGGAGAACTTGCACGCCACGTTTTCAAAGCGGGCAAGCAGGTTGATGTCACCCTTCCAACGTTCGATTTCCCCCTCACGGATGGGAGGCTTGCCCAGATGATCCAACACGAACGCCACTTGTGGGCATTGCGCGACCAACTCCAGCACATCCCCCAACTGATGATGCACCACGCAAATATCAAAGCTGTAGCCATAGCGCGGTAATGCCTGCACCGCACGCACAAAAGCAGGTTGTGTACAAAAGCCCGCGCCTTCGGACTGGATGAGGCGACGCACCCCTTTGACCAACGGGAGGGCTTGGAGTTGCTCAAGATGCTGGGCGTAGTCGGTTTGCTCCAGCGGGGCAACCGCCACAATGCCTTGAATGCGAGCATCGTCTTGGGCAAGTTGCGTCACCCATTGCGCCTCTTGCAACCCTTGCGCGGGCAAACAATCCGCCTGCACAAACACCAGTTTGTCCATTCGCCATCCATCCCCCTGCGTGGGCAAGTCCGACGGGAGATAAGCGTGGTTGATGGCGGGCACGTCATTAAGCCAAGCGTAAGTCAGTTGAGTTGGCTCCCAAAAATGAATGTGACTATCAATCAGTTGAATCATAGCAACGCTCCTTGAGCAGTCTTGCGATACGATGCGCCCGATTGGGCTTGTATTCATTGTCGCCGAAAGTGTGGCTTTTTCGAGATAGAGTAGCGTTAGGAGGGGAAAATTGCGTTGGTCTATACTTTGCAATGCAGGCACAACCTTAGTTATAATGCAACTGCTTCCAAAGAGTGCATAAAACCATGATCCAAGAGAAAACCCTCACTACCCTAGAGTACCCTAAAATTTTAGAACAACTGGCGCGCTACACCACTTTTTCTGCTGGGGCGGAGCTGGCACGCGAGCTTTACCCGACGACCGACTTGAGCGAGGCACAAACTCGCATTCAAGAGGTGACGGAAGTTCGCACCATTCTTGGCAAAAACGAGAACAAGCTCAACATGGGGGGCGTGCGCGATGTGCGCCAAGTCGCGCTGGGCGCAACGCGGGGCGTGGTGATCGAAGCCGCCGTTTTGCTAGACATCCGTAACACGCTCCGACGTGCCACCACCATCAAGCGCACGATTGGGCGCATGGAGCATGTTTACCCCTTGGCGAGCGCGCTGGTGCAAGAAATGGAAGAATGTCCTTCGGTGCAAGATGAGATCGTCACCGCCATTGATGATGATGCCCAAGTGCGCGACAGCGCAAGCCCGCGCCTCGCCATGATTCGGCGCGACCTCAAAACCGCGTTTGAGCGGCTTCAAGCCAAGCTCAACCGCATGATTCAGGGGGGGCAATATGCCCAGTACCTGCAAGAACCGATCATCACCATGCGCAATGGGCGGTATGTTGTGCCCGTCAAGGCGGATTTCAAAGGACGCTTGAAGGGCATCCTGCATGATACCTCCTCCAGTGGGCAAACCATTTTCATTGAGCCAGAAGCCACGGTTGAACTGAACAACGAATGGCGCGACTTACAAATTCAAGAGGAAAAGGAAGTGTGGCGCATCCTTGCCGCGCTCACCGAGAGCGTCGCCCAGGTGGCGGATGAGATCATCCGCACGGTAGAAGTCTTGGCATATCTGGATTTGTTGATCGCCAAGTCGATGTATGCGGACGCGCTTCGGGCAACCGCTCCCACGTTGGTGGGCTTCAGAGAGCGCGCAGCTTATCCCAACCACCCCGGCAGCACCATCACGCTGACCCAAGCACGCCACCCTCTCATCCCTGCCCAGCGCGTTGTGCCCACAGATGTGGACTTTGGGCAAGACACCTTCGCGCTTGTCCTCACGGGTCCCAATACGGGCGGGAAAACGGTCGCCCTTAAGACGGTGGGCTTGTTGGCGTTGATGGCACAAAGTGGGCTACACGTCCCTGCCGAAAGCGCGACCCTCTCGGTGTTCGAGGGGATTTTTGCGGACATCGGGGATGAGCAGAGCATCGAGCAATCCTTGAGTACCTTCTCCGCCCACATGACCAACACCATCGGTATTTTAGAAGCGTGTAACCCCACCACGCTGGTCTTGCTGGACGAGATGGGCGCAGGCACCGATCCTTCGGAAGGCTCGGCATTGGCACGCGCGATCATGAATCACCTGTTGCAACGGCGCACCACCGCCATGGTGACGACCCATCACCCAGAGCTAAAGACCTACGCGGTGGAAACTGACGGCGTGCGCAACGCCAGCGTTGAATTCAACCTGGAGACGCTTGCCCCCACCTATCGCCTGATCGTGGGCTTGCCGGGGCGGTCTAACGCGCTGGCGATTGCCACGCGCTTGGGGCTTCCGTCCACCATCATTGAGGATGCCCGCGCGATGGTTGCCTCTAAAGACCTTGACGCGGACAAACTGCTGGATGAAATCCACCGCACGCGCGAGGACATCCACCGCAAAGAAACAAGAATTGCCGACCTGCTAGAGCAGATCGAAGCCGAACGCCTTGAGCTACGCGAACGCTTGAGCAAGCTGGAGGATGAACGGCGCAACATTTTGATTGATGCTCGCCGTAAGGCTGAAACTGAGATTGAGGATTTCCGCAAGGAGGTTAAACGCTTGCGCCAAGATTTGCGCAAGGCTTCGCTCCCACTGGAACAGTTGCAGGCGATTCAGGATGCCAGCACCAAACTGATTGAATATGCTCAAGCACCCCTCAATGAGAATGACGCAGTGCAGGTGCCCGACGTGGCAGAGGACGGTTGGCGACCCCGATTGGGCGATGCGGTGTGGTTGGAATCGCTCAAGGTAGAGGGCGTGATCGAAGAACTCAACGCCAAAGGGGAGGCGATGGTACAAGTGGGTGCGCTCAAAGTGCGTGCCACCACCCACGACATGCGCAAAGCCACCAAGCTAGATCGCAAGATCGCCCAGAAGGAAGCCTCCCGTCGGCGTGAACGCCCCGAAACCGAGCGCGAGGACAGCATCACCCCGCCCAAGTCCCCCGGCTTGGAGCTGGATTTACGCGGGCAACGGGTGGAAGGGGCCTTGCGTAGCTTGGATGAATACATTGATGCCGCCTATCTGTCCGGCTTACCCTTTGCGCGGATCATTCACGGGAAGGGGACGGGCGCGTTGCGCAAGGCAATTCGGGATATGTTGGATAGCCACGCGCTCATCATCAAAGTGGCGGAGGCGAACCCGAACGAGGGGGGCGCAGGTGTCACCATTATTTACATGTCCACCGAATCACGCTAAGGGGATTTCATGTTCATCACCTTTGAAGGCATTGACGGGGGGGGCAAGTCCACCCACATGAAAGCGACTGCCGCCTTCCTGCGGGCGCGTGGGGTGGATGTACTCGTCGCGCGCGAGCCGGGTGGCACGGAAATCGGCGAGCAAATTCGCACGGTCTTGCTGGATCACAAGAACAAGTCCATGACCCCATCAGCGGAATTGTTGCTGTTTAGCGCGTCGCGAGCGCAATTGGTGAATGAGGTCATCCGCCCCCATCTGGCAAAAGGGGGGGTGGTCTTGCTGGATCGCTTCTATGATTCCACCTTTGCCTATCAGGGTTATGGGCACGGGCTAGACTTGGCGACCCTGCGGATCATCACCGAATTTGCCACAGGGGGGCTTACGCCTGACCTCACGCTGTTCTTGGATTTATCCCCCCAAGTTGCCCTCAACCGTCGCTATGCTGCTTCGCTTTTCGGTGAAGAGTTCAACCGCTTGGATGCTGTGCATGCTGAGTTTCGTCAGCGCGTGGTAGAAGGCTACCGCGCTTTGATGCAAGCAGAGCCGCATCGCTTCGTCCGCATTGATGCGGAACAACCCCTGCCAACCGTGCAGGCAAGCGTGATTGCGTGTATTGCACAAGCGTTACAATTGGAGATTGAATCATGAAGCGTTGGATTGTCTTGGTGTTGCTTACCCTGGCGTTCGGCTTGGGTGATGGGGTGTTCGCACAGACCACCGATGGAACAGATGAGAGAGCCGATATAGAAGCAGCGCAACAGTTGCTGAATGACGGTCTCATCACAGAGGCGTTGGATGCCTTCAGCTTGATCTTGCGCGAGCGTCCTGACGATGTTGACGCGCTGATTGGGCGTTCAACCGCGCTTTCACGCTTGAACCGCCCACGCTTGGCAATTGCCGACGGATTGCAAGCCGTCAAACTTGCCCCACAAAATAGCCAAGCCTACCTGGCGTTGGGCTTGGGCTACACCATCAACAGCGAATATGACTTGGCACAAGCAAGCTACGAAAAGGCAGAACGCCTTGCGCCACAATCCCCCATCGTACACATCTACTGGGCGGAATGGCACTTGTTGCAAGCGGATGCGGACGCTGCCATTGCCAGCTACACGCGCGCGATTGACCTTGAACCTGCTAACTTGGTCTTTCGCACCTACCGCGCTCAAGTCTACCAATACATCGGGCAGACCGAAAACGCCCTGACCGACTATGAGGGGATGATCGCGCTTGAGCCTGATAACCCGTCCATCTACTTCTCACGCGCGTTGTTGTATGCCGAATTAGGGGAGCATGAGCTTTCGGTAGCGGACAATACCAAGGTGGTTGAGCTTGACCCAGAACGCGCCGGGGGCTTTCTCAATCGGGGCTATAGCTACTATTTGCTGGGAGATATGGAAAACGCCAGCGCAGATTACTACCGCTGGGCAACCCTCACCGAGACCGAAACATTTGAACTGGAACCCATTCAAGATGACAGCGCAGATTTGGCATTGCGCATGGAACAAGGTTGGGTCTATCGCATTCCATATTCGGTTGACCGCGCCACACGCATACAGGCTGAAATCTATTCCCCACGCAACAACGTTGATCCCGTGCTGATAATCTTGGATGCCGATGGCGTGCCCATCTTCGTCAACGATGACGGGGGCGAACAGATGGCGGTCAATGTGGAACGCTACACCCTCCCTGCCATTGGCGATTATACGCTGGTGATTACCCACGCTGGGGGCGGTTCAGAGGGGCGCATCGTGTTCAAGCTGGAGGCAGAACCTGCCATCGGGAATGCGTGACGACGGTAGACACACACAGGAACAAACGAGATCATGACCATCAAGTCCTATCGGGATGAGCGGTTGGCACATTTCTTGGATGAACGCGGGCGCGTGGTGCGCTTCCCTACCCGTAAGAAGCACACCCATGACCAAACGCTCATCTTGGAATACTTGGCGACCAAGTTTGAAGTGGGGCGTGAATACACCGAGCGCGAGGTGAACGCCCTGCTCAACGAGTGGCACACCTTTCAGGATTGGGCATTGCTCCGCCGTGAGTTGTTTGAGCAGGGCTACTTGAACCGCCTGTTAGATGGCTCGGTGTATTGGCGCACGCCCCAAACCAAGCTGTACTGACGCGCGTCTGACTTCTCCTATCCCCTCTCTGTCGCGCTTGTGCTATGCTACACAGTCAATCTATTGCGTATAAATCGATGCTCTGGCGTGGATTTAGTTCTATTGATGAGGATAACCAAGATGACCCACAAAGTTTTAGATTATATCAACGGTCAGTGGACAGACGCTGACACGTCCGACTTGCAAAAAGTTTTGAACCCTGCCGAAGGCGCGATGATCGCCGAAGTGGTGATGACCCCCAAGGCAAGTGTCGCCCAAGCGGTGGATGCCGCCAAAGTTGCCTTCCGCGAATGGCGCATGACCCCCGCCGCCAACCGAATTCAATACTTATTCAAATTCAAGATGTTGTTGGAAGAACACCTCAACGAGATCGCCACGATCATCACCAATGAATGTGGCAAGACTTTCAAAGAGAGCCTCGGCGAGATGCGTCGCGGGATTGAAAATGTTGAGGTGGCGTGTGGCATACCCTTGATGATGCAGGGCTACAACAACGAAGACATCTCACAGGGGATTGATGAGCACATGTTCCGCCAACCGTTGGGCGTGGTGACGGCGATCACCCCGTTTAACTTCCCCGGCATGATCCCGCTGTGGTTCTTGCCGTATGCAGTGGCAACCGGCAATTGCTTCATCTTGAAGCCCAGCGAGAAAGTCCCCATGACCTCTGCCAAGTTGTTTGAACTGATTGAGATGGCGGGCTTCCCGAAGGGCGTGTTGCAATTGGTCAACGGGGGCAAAGAAACGGTTGACGCGCTCCTCGATCATCCCGATGTGCGCGCGGTCAGCTTCGTGGGAAGCACCCCTGTTGCCCGTTACATCTATAGCCGTGCCACCGCCAACGGCAAACGGGCGCAATGCCAGGGCGGGGCAAAGAACCCCGTCGTGATTATGCCCGATGCAGACATGGACATGACCACGCGCATCATGGCAGACAGCGCGTTCGGTTGTGCCGGGCAACGTTGCCTTGCCGCTTCGGTTGCCATCACGGTGGGCGAAGCGCGCCACACCTTCACCGAGCAGATCGCCGATGTTGCCTCCAGTCGCGTGGTGGGCTATGGCATGCACGACCTCACCCAGATGGGACCGGTGATTAGCCGTGAGAGCAAAACCCGCATCGAAGGGATTTTGGCGAAGGGCGAGCAAAACGGCATCCAAGTTTTGGTGGATGGGCGCAACAAGTCAGTGAGCGGTTACGATGATGGCTTCTGGCTTTATCCCACCGTCTTAAGCGACGTGCCCCCTGACAGCGAGATTGCGCATACCGAAATTTTTGGACCCGTGTTGAGCTTGATGCACGCGGAATCGGTGGAAGACGCGATCGCGCTGGTGAACGCCCGCAACTATGGCAACATGGCGTGCATCTTCACCAACAGCGGGGCGGTGGCGCGTCAGTTCCGCTACGAGGCGGACGCAGGAAATGTTGGGGTGAACATCGGGGTTGCCGCGCCGATGGCGTTCTTCCCCTTCAGCGGTTGGAACGATAGCTTCTTTGGTGATTTGCACGCGCAAGGGCATCACGGGGTAGAGTTCTACACGCAAACCAAAGTGGTGGTGGAGCGTTGGCCCCGTAGCTGGTCGCGCCAGTTCTAGCTTGCCCCCTCGCTTGCCCTCCTCCATGTTTGGGGAGGGCAGATGATGACCCCGCGTGCGGTTGCGCCTCCTCCTGCAGGAGATGGCGGGGGAATTTTTAGGTTTACCACGTATCTGGTAAGCCCAATTGACCGCCACACCTTACTTGTTACACTTGATGCAATGCTGACCACAACTTAAAACAAGGAACCCCACACCATGAACTATCAACATCGCCTAAATACCTTGCGCGGCAAAATGGCAGAGCATGGCATCCATGCGCTGGCGTTGGTGCCCGGCACCAATATGGTCTACTTCACCGGTTTACATTTTCACTTGAGTGAACGCCCGGTCGTGGCGTTTGTCACCCCTGATGCACTCGCTTTCGTGGTGCCCCACCTTGAGCAAAGCAAACTCACCGAACGGTTGGACTTGAACATCGCCCATCCATTCGCATGGACGGACAATGAGGGCTACGCTGGCGCATTCAGCCAAGCCGTCGAAACGCTCCAGTTGGGGGGCGCGGTGATCGGCGTGGATGAGCTAACGCTCCGCGCTGTTGAGTTGCTCACCCTGCAAGAATTGGCACCTGCCAGCACCATTCAACGCGCCAGCAGTTTGTTACTCGACATCCGCATGATTAAGGGGGCAGAGGAGGTCGACCGCTTGCGACGCGCCATCGCGCTGAGTGAGTCGGCATTGTCACAGACGCTCGATGAAATCAAAGCAGGCATGACCGAGCAGGAGATTGCCGAACGCCTGACGCTCCACTTGAGCCAAAACGGCTCTCACGGGCATTCCTTCCAACCAATTGTGTTGGTGGGGGCAAAGAGCGCGTTGCCACATGGCATCGTAGGGGAAACCGTCTTAGGCGCGGATGATGTCTTGTTGATTGATTTCGGCGGGACGTATGAAGGCTATCCGGCGGACATTACGCGCACGATCCTGTACGGCACGGTTGCTGAACCGTTGCAACGGGCATATCAAGCGGTCAAATCCGCTAACGAAGTAGCGCGTGCGGTGGCAAAACCCGGCATCCCTGCCCACGAAGTAGACCGCGCCGCCCGTCAAGTAATTGAAGCGGCAGGCTTTGGGCAATATTTCATCCATCGCACTGGGCACGGCTTGGGGTTAGATGTGCATGAAGAGCCACAAATTTCTGCTGTAAGCCAACGCATCCTAGAAGCAGGCATGGTCTTCACCATTGAACCGGGGATTTATCTGGAGGGGATTGGCGGGGTACGCATCGAGGACAATATGCTTATCACCGCTGACGGCGCGGAATCGCTCACACAGTTCAA
>CAIRDJ010000422.1 GCA_903877335.1 uncultured Chloroflexota bacterium
ACCGTAAGCTCGGCACTGCCAACCATGAAATCAACATGGGTTAAACTGGTGTTGCCACCGTGATTCTCAAACTCTTCTTTGCTCATGGCTTGCCCGTTTGCAATCGTCAAGCGGTAGGCAGAACCTAATGCAAAGTGACACGAGGCGTTCTCATCAAACAAGGTATTGCTAAAGACCATTCCGGATTGTGAGATGGGGGAGCTATGCGGAACCAGCGCGACTTCGCCCAATGAGCGTGCGCCTGCGTCCGTTTCTAAGATATTGTTGAGCATGGATTCTCCGCGTGTGGCGGAAGAATTGACCACGCGCCCGTTTTCAAAGCGCAACTCAATCCCCTCAATGAGGGTGCCTTGATGGCTGAGGGGCATGGTGGAACGCACCGTTCCCTCAATCTGGTCGCGGTGGGGCATGCTGAATACTTCTTCAGTGGGAATGTTGGGAATGTAGTTGACACCCCAGTCCGAGCGCATGCTTGCTGCCATCCATTGATGCCCACTCGGCAACCCTACGCGCAAATCCGTTCCGCTGGCGCGATAATGTAGGGCGGTGTAGCCCTTCTCTGTGAGGTAACGGGCGCGTGCTTTCAGGCGTTCTACATGCGCTTGCCATTCTGCTACGGGGTTGTCGCTATTGGTGCGGGAAAGGGTGAAGATTTGTTCCCATAATTGCGCTATCGCTTCTTCAATAGGTAGTTCGGGGAAGACAACTTGTGCCCAACCCGGCACCGCACTGGCAACCACGATCCACGGGCTTCTACTTGCTCCCACGCGCTGATTGAGGTCTTTGGTGCTGATGGAATCCAGCTGTTGCAGGGTACGCAACCGCTCTTGGTTCACCTCGCTGAAGAAATTGGGATCATGGGCATAGATCGAGACCACCGGGTCGCCATTATCCATGTAATCAATCGCTTCTGCTACTCGGTAGCTGGGGTAGTAGGTGAGCGTTTCGTCAGTTGCTTCTGCCATGCGAATGCGTTCGATCTCTGGATCGTCCCAGTTCACTTCTACAAACCGTGCCCCAGCTCGATAAGCAGCGCGAGCTATCGCACGTACCAACGGCAAGCCTTCCAATGGCACACCAAACCCACGCCGTCCGGGTCTCCCGATCATCACACGTTGACCGGGTTGGACGTTCAAGCCCACGCGCACAATAACATCAGCATATTTCTGTAAGCGTTCTTCAAACATTTCTTGATCCTTTTGTAGTTATCTTTCACAGGTGATTGTAACAATAGCTTCATTGAAGTGGGGGGGGCATTTTGCTATCATGACCAACAAAACAGAAAATAAGGAAAAAGCGATGGCAAAGTTTGTTCAGCGGACGGTTTACCTCAGTTATCGACATCCATTAAATCAATGGCAAGCGCGAACGATAACCTTAGTGTTGGAGAAATACGGGTTTAATGTGTTGCGTTCCGAAGCCAGTATGGATGAGCAGACCGTACTAAAACAAATTGAGGCGCGTGCGCACTTCATCTTGCTCCTTGCTCCTGAGAGTTTAAGTCACATCGAACAGCGTAACGACCGTTTACGCAAAGAAATTGACCACGCCATCAACAAGAAACGCAATATCACCATCCTCTACCTAGAAGGATTCACGCTACCACCTAAAGGGCAATGGGCACGGGTGGGCAAACTCCGCCAATTGCCACAGATGAAGTCGTTGGTTGTTCCCAATAACTACATTAAAGAATCTCTGTTGGCTTTGGTCAGCGCGTCTTATTTGCTACAACCCACGGATGTTAACGTGGTGGAGCCACCCAAACGCTTTCAAGTCAATGCCGAAACTGCTCGCGCCGATAACACCATTGTTCCTGCTGAAACGGACGGCATGACCGCGCTAGATCATTACTATCGTGGGCTATCATTTAGTGAGTTTGGCAACCATGAGGACGCGATTGAGGCATACACCCACGCCATAAACTTAGATTCACGCTTTGATGATGCGGTTTATGATCGTGGTTTTGCGCATGGGTTATTGGGGAATTTTGCCCAAGCAGTGGAAGATTACACGCTTGCCTTGTCGCTTAACCCTGATGAAGTAAACACCCACTACAACCGCGCCTATGCCTATGAACAGCTTAAGCAATATGAGCAGGCATTGGCGGATTATCGCCGTGTACTAGAATTCACCCCACAAGATCAAGATACGCAAGAGGCGGTGAAGCGATTATCCACTGTCGCCGTTGCCATGCCTGAATCATCCACCTCCGTTGTTGAATCCCCAGCGGTTAAATTGAGCGAGGTGGAAGCAGAAGTAGAAGAGCCATTCGTCCACGTGGAAGAAGAGGCACAGCTACAGCCCAGCCCCTTGGCGGAGGATGTGGAAGCGGAAGAGCCATTCGTCCACGCAGAAGAAGTGGCAGAGGCACTGCCCAGCCCATCGGCGGAGGATGTGGAAACGGAAGAACCGCTCACTCATGGCGAAAACGTTGCGAGTGCACCTGTCCCCGTGATGGTGGAAGAAATTTCGCCTGCCACACAACCCGCTGAATCCTTTGAACAAACGCCCACCACGCTGGAGGAACTTAACCGTCAACTAGAGGCAACCCCCGCCGATGCCGACTTACTGCATCAACGCGCGATGCGATATGAGGCGCAAGCGGACTACCTAAAAGGGTTCAATGACATTATTCATGCGCTGTCGCACGACCCCAATAACCCACGTTACCTCTATACCCGTGCCATGCTCTGTAAGGGCTTAGGACTATTTGAGCAATCTATTGCTGATTTGAACTTTGTGCGACGGGTATATCCCCAACTGGTTCAGCGAGTTGAGTTTAAGTTCCTCAATCATTCATCTGACGAAACTGCATAAAATTTAGGGAAGCATTATGATTTTCACCATAGAAGCCTTGTTGTTTGCGTTGCTTGTTTTTGGCTTGCGCTTGGCAAACTATGCCATCTCAACTATACGCCTTGTGTTCATCGGGCGTGATCGGCGTATGCTTGCTTCCGTCATGGCGTTCTTTGAGGCGTTCATCTTCGCCGTCGTGACGGCAAGCGTGGTCAGCGACTTGAGCAACTGGTTAAACCTTTTGGCGTACTGCTTCGGGGCGGCGGGTGGCAGTTACGTGGGCATGTGGTTGGAGGCGCGCTTCATTGTCAGCTACAGCACTGTGACCATCATCACCCGCCACGCGGGCGAGAGCATCGCTGACCGCCTGCGTGAAGCTGGCTTTGGTGTCACGGTCACGCATGGGGAGGGGCGCGATGGGGCAGTGGACATCATCCGTAGCAGCGTGGTCAATCGAGATGTGCACACCTTGTTTGAACTGGTTCACTCCATTTCAGAATCCGCCTTCATTGATGTTGAACCCATTCGTGCGCTTTCGCACGGTTGGGTGCCGGGCAGCTCGGCTCGCCGTTAGGCTAAATTATTCGTTCATAGCGCAAAAATGAAGTCATTGCAACAGACAGAACCCTAGAGCCAGCATGCTCTGGCGTGGATGTGGTACACTTGACGCAATCTTTATTAGAACTCAATCGAACGAGGATGATATGTCAGCGAATGCAGTAACGCCACAAAGCGAGGACTTTTCCAAGTGGTATAACGAGGTCGTCTATAAAGCGGACTTGGCACAAAATAGCGAAGTTCGTGGTTGTATGATTATCAAGCCCTATGGCTATGAATTGTGGGAAGCTATTAGAAACGGATTGGACACGCGCTTCAAGAAGACCGGCGTGCAAAACGCTTACTTTCCCCTCTTCATCCCCGAAAGCTACTTACGCCGAGAGGCAGAGCATGTTGAAGGCTTTAGCCCTGAATTAGCGGTTGTGACGGTTGCCGGCGGGGAACAACTGGCAGAACCGTTGGTGGTGCGCCCCACGTCAGAGACGGTGATTATGCAGGCGTTTAGCGACTGGGTACAATCCTACCGTGATCTGCCCTTGTTGCTCAACCAGTGGGCAAATGTGGTGCGTTGGGAAATGCGCACGCGCCCGTTCTTGCGTACCACTGAATTTTTGTGGCAGGAGGGTCACACCGCCCACGCCACCTACGAAGAAGCAGAAGCGCGTACCCTCCAAATGCTGGACATCTACACTGACTTTGCCGTCAATGAAGCCGCCATCCCCGTCATCAAGGGGCGCAAGTCCGAGCGCGAACGCTTCGCCGGTGCCCTCAAGACTTATACCATTGAAGCAATGATGCGCGACGGCAAGGCATTGCAGTCTGGCACGTCCCACAACTTGGGGCAAAACTTCGCTAAGGCATTTGATATTCAATATCTTGACCCCGCGAACGAACGCCGACACGTGTGGACAACCAGCTGGGGCTTATCCACGCGCATGGTGGGCGCAATCATCATGGCTCATGGAGATGATAAGGGGTTGCGCTTGCCTCCTCGTGTG
>CAIRDJ010000423.1 GCA_903877335.1 uncultured Chloroflexota bacterium
CGGTTAGAGATGCATTGTAGGGTGATGATCTCCTCGCGCATGGGCAATGCCTTCAATTCATCCAACGTGAACGACTTGGATTGTTTGACTAGCCCCGTGAAGGGGAGCGTCCAAGTTGCGTCGTCAATCACAATCGGGCGGGTAGAAATGTCAATGCGGTAGAAATCGGCAACGGGAGTGAGTTCCGGACGTTGCCCCTGCACATATTTCCAACCGTCCGCGCTGGGCGGGAGGGTGGCGAGTTGGGTGGCGGGGGCGGGGTTGCCGTTGGCATCCAAGAGCCATCCCAAGCCCGCCCCCGTCAGCGTGAGGACGGCGGAAGTCCCGCCCACTTGCACCAAGAACTCACGACGGTTGAGCGTGTCGGCGTTGGATGTCGCATCAGGGGCAACAGGCGCGGAGTGTGCTGTGGGGGTTTGTAGGGTGAGGGTGGTGAGGACGGTTGCCCACGCCACACTTAGCCCGACGATCCACAGCGCATTCAAGGGGGTATGGTTGGCGAAAGGACGGAACCAGCTTAAGGCGAGGAAGACGATCCCCAAACCCAACCCGATCACGCTGCCCCACACACGGGCGCGGGCGGTGCGTTGTACCACGCCCCAAATTGCCAACCCGACCACCCCCACGCCCACTAGCGTGAAGACATAGCCCATGCCTTGCTCAATCAGTTTGCCCGCCGTATCCACATCCTGCGAGCCAAGCGCGATGAGCGTATCCACCATCACACTCACCCCTGTGACGAGGATTCCGCCGGGGAGGATGCCCACCATCCAATCGAACATGTCCAACGGCACCAGCGAGAAGCCGAATAAAACATTGCCTAAATAAAAGCCTGTTAAAAACGGGAGCGCGGTCAGGAGCGTGATGACGACGGCTAACCACAATGGAATCTTTTTCATGTTGCAACCCTTCATGGATTGTCTTGACGTTATTCTAACAGACGAAACCGCACCCCACTTCTTTCATAAAGGATTGGTGAAGACTGTCTTGCTGTGCGCCTGCTTCGTGATGATGCTCAAAGCAAAAACTAACACGAGCGACCCGCCCGCCACCTCATGCAGCGTTTTCAGAACTGGGATTCAGGCTTGTTCCTTCGGGCGTTGATAAATGAACCAGTAAATCATGGCAACCAAGAGCGTCCCACCGATGATATTGCCCAAAGTAACAGCAACAAGGTTGTTCAAGAAACCAGAGAGAGTCAAATGCGTGAAATCCAGTGCACTAACGTGAGCTTGTACCCATTGGGAATCAAATCGATAAAGAAGCCATCCCATCGGAATGAAGAACATATTTGCGATGCTGTGCTCAAAACCCATCGCCACAAACCCACTAATTGGGAACAGGATGGCTACAATTTTGTCGGTGGTGGTACGTGCGCTCATGGTGAGCCAAACTGCCAGACACACCAAGGCATTACACAAAATGCCTAAAGCCACGCCTTGCCCAAATGGGATCGCACATTTGTTAATGGCAATCGTCAGCACCTGTTGCCCCACTATCCCACCGCCCATTTGATAGTAACCGGCAAAGTACGCCAAGATTGCGGTGGCAAGCGCGCCGATCAAATTTCCAAGATAGACGATTCCCCAGTTACGCAACAACAACCGCGTTGAAATTCGCCCACTAGCCCACGCCATCACCATGAGATTATTGCCTGTGAATAGTTCTGCCCCTGCCAAAATCACCAAGATTAGCCCCAGACAGAAAACCACCCCACCCAGCAAGCGCGTCACCCCATAGGGGAGGGCTGAACCGCCTGCTGTCACCACAGTGAAGAACATCCCACCTAGTGAAATGAACGCCCCTGCCAAAATTGCCAACAAAATTAGACTTAACCCATCTGTGTGGGCTTTTTTGACCCCAGCTTCTACTGCTTTTTGCGCAATCGCGGGAGGAAGTATCAAATCAAACGAGGCTTCACGATCATTCATGAGATTGTCCCATCATTAGACTAGCTTTTAAGGAGTGCCCACCCCATGCGTGCCAAATTCCACACAGTGGGGCGTGCTTCAAACCACATCAACCGCTGGCTCACGTTGGCGAAGTTCGGGTTGGTGGGCGTTTGACGGTTGAGGATGCTATCGAATGGCGCGTATATGACGGACTTTTGAATGTGTTCCAGCAAAAGCGTGTTATGCACCACGCCGATCCCGCTTTGAATGTCATTCGGGGTTGCGCCTGCAAAGCCCCCCCATCCAATCTCTTGCAACACAAAAGCCGTGTTCCCATAAAAATTGACCGCCACCATCCCATAGCGCAGTTGCTCAATGGCTTGCTCAATCCCCTGTCGTAGGGTTGGGTTGGCCCAGGTTTTGGGATGCACCAGCAGCGTAACCGTGAGCGTGCCCCAAAGCACCTCATTCACGAAGCGCACCGCCTGCGCCAAGAAGTCTAACGTATCAACGGCAGAAAGCGCCGTTTCCCCCACCAA
>CAIRDJ010000424.1 GCA_903877335.1 uncultured Chloroflexota bacterium
ACATAGCCCAGCGCGGCGACTTGGTGCTGGTCATCCTGCAGGATGCACACCCCATCGTCGGGGTGATAGGCACGACGCACGCGCTCGTCAAAATCGGCATAGGGGAGCGCATAGCCAAACTTCAAGAATTGTCGGCGGATCAATTCATCGTGCTTCGCCATGACCGCTTGCACGTCGCTGGGCAAGCTGTTTGATCCTAACAACGCCCCTGCTACCACCCGTAGTTGCATCGCGCTCCGCACATACGCGCGTTCATGTTCGGCGGAAGGGTGAAAGGCGGTGCCGTCTGGGCGGTTCATGAAGTCTAAAAGCGAGTTCGTCAAGAGTGGGTGTCATCCTTACTAAAGTGTTTTAACATGCTATCCAATTGTGAGGGGACATGCAAGGGAGGGTGTTCGACCGCAAAACCATAGTTGCATCCCATCCGCATGCTGTGCAATAATACGCATAACGGCAACCCCACCGCAAAGGATCACACGGCATGACCAAACGTATCTTCATCAGTTATCGGCGCAAAAGTTCCGCCTTCGCCTTGTTGATGGCGAACAAATTGAGCGAACATCTTGAGGCAAGCATCTTCATTGATTTTGAAAGCATTGACCAAGCTGACTTTGAACGGGCGATCTTAACGCACTTGCGCCAAAGTGATGTATTCCTGTTGATGGTGACGGAACACACCTTCAGCGAGCGCATCCACCGCGCGGATGATTGGGTACGGCGTGAGATACAGGAGGGGTTACAAAAAGAAATTCCGTTCGTGTTGGTATGTGAGAACGGGTTATTCCCACCGAGCGACCTGCCCGATGAGATTAGAGGGGTCGCCAAGAAGCAAGGGATTGAATTTTATCCTGCCTACTTTGATCCTGCGGTAGAGCGGTTGGTCAAGTTCTTGGGGAATTTTGGCGTTTCACGCAAAACCACCCCCAGCACCCCAGCGTCTCTCCCCGTGCCCGAAGCAACCATCGCCTCCGTGAGTGCTGATCTTGTCCCCCAAACCCCCATCACCAGCATGAACACTCAACAGGTGTTAGGCGAGGCGTTGCATGCGTATAACCAAGACGATTTTGCACAGGCGTTGTTCCTGTTTGAAACGCTCCAAAGCATTGGCTACCGCTCCAAAGCCGTGCCGATTGAGGAACTGGTGAAGGAGATCGGGCAGAAGCAAGCGCAGGTGGAACGCAAGCGTGAAGCGCAAGTGGACTATGATGAACTTGCTATGTTTGCCAAGTTCAAAGCCACGTTGAAGCACGCCATAGACGGGTTCAAAGCATGGGCAAAGCAATACCCTGATCTAGTCGAGGAACTGGATACCTTGCGCTTGCGTGATAAAGGTGTGATTTCTGATCCGCCCCCACCGCCAGCAAAACCTATACAAGTGGTGACACCGCCACCCTCAAATTTGTTTGTGCCACCCTCACCGCCTCGTGACCCCCTTGCCGAGAAGCTGGCGCAAGCACGCGCCTTCACGGGCACGCGCAACACGGACTGGAAGCCGATCATCGTGCAGTTAGGGGAACTGGTGGCAGGCACACCGATGCCCAAGATGGAGATGTGCTTGGTGCCGGTGGGGGCGTTCAAGATGGGGGGCGATAGTTATAGTGATGAAAAGCCCATCCATCCACAAAGGATCACGACCCCGTACTGGATCGCCCGTTATACGGTGACGAACGCGCAATGGCGCGAGGGCGTTCAGGCAGGGGCAGTCAACGAACCCAGCAATACGAAATGGTATAAAAACAGTGCGATGGCGGATTGTCCCGTTGTGTATGTGACATGGCATCAAGCGTTGGCATTTGCGCAATGGGCGCGGTGTACGCTCCCCAGTGAGCTAGAGACCGAATACGCCGCGCGTGGGGTGGAAAGTTGGGAGTACCCGTGGGGGAATGAGTACGACGCAAAGCGCGTGGTTGATGACAAAGATCCAACCTATGGGGATAAGAACCCTGCGCCCGTCACCTACAAACCTGAAGGCGCGTCGTGGGTGGGGGCAATGCAATTGAGTGGGAACGTGTGGGAATGGCAACGAAGCCTGTACACGGGCTATCCGTATCAGGCTGAGGACGGACGCGAGAATGTTAATGAAAATATTAGCAAAAGGCGCGTTTTGCGGGGTGGTTCTTTCAGCATTCCTGCCCACGGCTTGCGGTCTGCTATTCGTGGCAGCAGGAATCCTACCGATTACAACAATAACGCTGGCTTCCGCTGTGCTTTCTCTCTTAATAGCTCTGGTCACTGATTTCTGATCTCTGAATTCTGAAATCTTTTGACCTTCATCTTTTGACCTTGCCCCCCCGCGTAAGCGGGGCGCGTTTTTCCCCCACGAAGTGCGCCCCCA
>CAIRDJ010000425.1 GCA_903877335.1 uncultured Chloroflexota bacterium
GGCTCATGCTGTGGGGTTCACTTCTATATCTGCGCCTAATGCGGTCAATTTGTCCAACACATTGGCGAAGGTGTAATTGAAGTATTGTGCGTTATCAATGACCGATTCTCCCTCTGCCATCAAGGTGGCACCCAATAGCCCTAAGCCGAAGCGCGGATCTGGCGCAGGGATATAGTCCGCATACAGCGAAGCCCCCCCAATCACGAGGGCGCGGTGGGGGTCTGCTAGGACAATGTTTGCACCCATCCGTTTAAGAGTGTCCACAAACAACAGGCGATCGCGGAACAAGCGTTCATGAATGAGCGTTGTCCCTTCGGCAATGCTTGCCACAAGGGTGATGATGCTCACCAAGTCAGAAGGGAAACCGGGCCACTCTGAGGTTTCAATGGAAGCATCTACATCTTCTTCCCCATCCGCCATGATGAAACGCGCGTGTTGAGGGACGCTGATGTGCTGGGCATCTTGGTTAAAGTGGATGCCAACTTGGGCAAAGGTGCGCCCGATGACGCGCAAGTCGGGTAGTTGGGTGTGGGGCGGTGGGGTGATCTCAATCGCTCCGCCGCATAATGCCCCAATGGCAATCATGCTGGCAGTTTCAATATGATCCACAGACAGTGTCTGCGTGGCGGGGGTCAGGGACGGTTGCCCCACGATGTGCAGGCAATTAGAACCTTCTCCGCTGATTTCTGCCCCCATACTCCGTAGCAGTTGCACAAGATCGTTAATGTGCGGTTCACAAGCAACATGGCGCAAGGTGGTGGATTTGCCTAATGTCACTGCCAACATGATAGCGATTTCGCTGGCGGTCACGCTGGGGCGGTCAAGGATGATGTCTGCCGCGTCCCAGTTTTGTGCCACACATTCAAACCCTTGTTCATGAATTGTCACCTGTTGTTGGAGGTCACGCAAGAGGTTAAGGTGAGTGCGGATGCGGTGCAACGGAAAACCAATCTCAACCGTGACCCGACGTTGACGGGCGAGCAGGGCAGGAATATACAAGAGTGATCCCACAGCTCCTTGCATCATGGCTTCAGTTAGCCCGGATTGGGTGAGTTGGGGTGTTTGGAGGGTGAGAGTGCTGGAGTTTTGCCAGCTAACTGTTGCCCCTAGTGACTTGGCAACCTCCAAAAAGTGTAGCGTGCTACGGTTGGTGGGGATATTCTGAAGGGTGATAGCATGTTCCGAAAGCATGGAAGCGGCAATGCTGGCTTTAGCAGCGTTGGGGTTTCCATGTGGCACATACAACCCGTTGAGTGGATTTCTACCCTTGACACGAATTTGCACAGTTTTTCATTCCAAGTTTGCAAGAAAGAAACGTGGGCATTATAACAATAGCATTTTATTGCTGACGACCCTTTAATTGGAGGAGGATTAGAAATGCTGGCAACCTTGACACAATTGGGGCTTTGGATCGTTGCGTTTTGGCAGGTGAGTTGTTGTGATGTCCCGCTGACGGCGAATCGGATTCACGATTTCCACTCGGTCTTGCAGGTTGATTTTGCCGCCCTAAGCGAGGTGGTTGGGCGGATTGAAAGCGGGTGGTTGCGCGTGCGTCATGACGGGCAACAGGTGGTCTTGCTGACCGAAGCGAATAACCTTGTGGTCTGGGATATTGTGCAAGATCGAGCAGTGACAGATTATCAGGTGAAGGGACAAGATGGATTGCCAGCTAACATGATGGATGCGTTTTGGACACCCAGTGGGCGGATGATCTTGTCCTTGCATCATGATGGGGCAACCTATACGCTGGCGCGTTTTGAGGTGCAAACCGAGTCGCTCAGCATCTATCCTTTAGTGGCACAGCAGGGCACCCCCGTGCGCGTGTGGGGCAATGATGAACAGGCTTGGCTGGAATGGATGCCCCATGACTCTACGCAGATTCCCTATATCACCGCCCTCAATGCGGATGGGCAAGAGGTGCAACGCTTTGCTTCTATTGCCGAACAAGATCGTGATTCTGTGGTGCGGATTGGGCGGATGCCCGCTCCGTTAGCGATTACCGCCAACGAACAGGGCGCGGTGCGCCTGTGGAATTTAGAGCAGGAGGCATTGCTCCATGAGGTGACACTCGATCAGATGCCCGTTTTTGGGCACATCAACGGTGTGAACGGGCGCAATTTGGTTTGGCGTGATGCGTACAGCGATACGCTCAATCTAGTGGATTTTGAAAGTGGTGCGCAAACACAAGTTGCCACACTCAATGGGCAGTATGTCCAAGCGTTATTGTTGGGGGCTGAAGCGGATGTGGTGCTTGCGGTCAATGTGGATTTGCAACCGATTGTTTGGGCGTGGGTGCTACCCAACCCACAACCGATTGAACTGGGGGAGTACCGCGCCTGTGGACGCACCCCGGATATGGTACAACTGAGCGAGAACGGCACAACGCTGGTGATTGGTTGTGATACAGGCATTGATGTTTGGCGAGTAGAATCACCTTAAACGGTAGGGGTCAACATGAATTTTGGGGCGTTTCAATTCGTAAACAGGTGCGACAAGTGGGCGTAAGTCGGCACTGCACGGACAACTTGGAGCATCCAAATGCCAGTGAGTCTCATTTGTTGGGTGGGTGCGGTGCATTTAGTTTGCAACTGTGGCAAACTTTCCTGCCTGTTCTCAATCACCATGACGACCACCGCGCCCAAGCCCTCTCTGACTTAGCATTTCACATCTTCTAGCCCTGACCGTCGAGCGAGTTTCCATGAATTACGTGCCAAACACTAACGAGTTGCCAGTTGATTCAGGCGACTATACGCCTGGGCAATCTGTGCGGCAACGCGCCCATTGTTAATCAACAAGGCTTTGTTGGCATCTAGTGCGTACCCACCCGTCAGGTCTTGAATGCGCTTCAGCACAAATGGGGTGATGTCTTTCCCTCGTATGCCTTGTCGGTCTGCTTCCTCGGTGGCTTGTTTAATGACATCCTTGGCAAGTTGTTCGGGCAAGGCGTTCTCTTCTGGGACGGGAACGCAGAATAAAATCCCGTTTTGCATCTTCATCTCGCTGGCATGGTGGATGATCTCTGCCGCTTGTTCGGGAGTATTCACCCTTGCATCCACTGCTAAACCGCTGTCACGGGTGTAAAAGGCGGGTATGCGATCGGTCTGATACCCAATCACAGGGACACCATTGGTTTCCAATACCTCAAAGGTCAGGGGCAAATCTAGGATGGACTTTGCTCCGCTACATACCACGCTCACAGGTGTTTGACCTAGCTCGGTCAAATCTGCTGAAACATCAAAGGGATGCCCAAGATGTACCCCTCCAATCCCACCCGTCGCAAAGACTTTGATCCCCACGCGATGGGCAATCACCATCGTGCCGGAGACGGTTGTCGCGCCGCTTTGGCGCAAGGCAACCACAATAGGTAAGTCGCGTCGGCTAGTTTTACGGATGTTCTTGCCGGCTTGTTTGCCTAAGTTCTCAATCTCATCCGCGGTTAGCCCAACTTTAATTTGTCCCTCGATGATGGCGAGTGTGGCGGGCAATGCTCCCCCCTGTATAACGGCGTTCTCCATTTCGGTGGCGGTCATGATGTTGTCGGGGTAGGGTAGTCCATGTGTGATGACGGTTGACTCTAGCGCGACAACAGGTTGGTTATGGCGGAGAGCTTCTTCAACGGTGGGGTTCAAAGCAATGTGCATCGTGATTTCACCTTCTAAAATTCTATTTTGGGCAATTATACACAAATGATGCCGCGTGTTGTACAATGACACTTGAGTGTTAATGATGGAATTTTGCTTGTGTCTGACCCGCTTTCTCTATCTGAACAGCAGCATCGCCGCGATGTATTTAGGGGGATTGTGCTTCCTATGCTGGTGGGGGTGGGCGTTTTAGTCGTGGTGATGGCGCCAGTCATCCTGTTGCCCAATGCCAACCAAGTGGGGATCGTGGCAGATGTCTTGATGATTGTGTTCGTGTTCTTCCCCGTGTTTGTGTGCCTGTTCCCAATGTATTTGCTTCTGTTGGTGTTGGCGTTTGGGATTGGGCATGCAAATTATTCCACCGGTCGCTTTTTGCGTCGCGTCAATCGTTTGACCAGCACCGCCAATAAACGGGTTGCCACCGTTTCTGCTCAGGTGGATCAAGTGGTCTTACAAGCGCGTTCTAGCATCGCATGGGTTGAAGATCGGTTGAGCCGAACCTTTCAGCCTAGTTCAGATTTGACACAGGATGACCAAGATAAAAATGGAGATTAGGATCAATGAAATCACCACAGAACGTCACTCCGCCCGCACAACAGTCACAAACGCAACCGATTTGGTGGTTGCGCACGCTGTTGCTTTGGACGCTGCTGGGAACAACGATCGGATTGGTTGCTGGCTTGCTGTATAACCGTGAGGCGCAAGCGTATGTACAACGCAATGAAGGGAAGACCCCCGCACCTAACCGCGCTGAACTGTTCGGTTTGATTCTGGCGTTGATTGGGATTGTGCGTCAAGCTGCTGAACTTGGGCGACCCGAGCAAGACGAGTGAGCTATGTGCGGACGCTTCACGCTGACCACCACTCCCGATGTGATGGCGCAACAATTTCAGTTGACCACTATCACTGCCTCGCTCTCGCCCCGCTATAACATCGCTCCTTCTCAACCTGTGGCGATCATCACCAATAGCCAACCCGATCATTTGCAACCTGTGCAATGGGGGTTGATCCCCAAGTGGGCAAAAGACCCACTCATTGGTAACAAATTGGTGAACGCTCGGTCGGAAAGCGCGTTCGAGAAGCCCTCGTTCAAATCTGCGTTGAAGATGCGGCGTTGCTTAATCCCCACTAGCGGATTTTATGAATGGAAAACCGTGGGGGGCAAAAAGCATCCGATGTTTATCTACCTAGAGGATGCTCCGTTGTTTGCGTTCGCAGGCTTATGGGAAACATGGGAGAACCCCAGTAGTGGCGCAACCGTTCTCAGTTGTAGCATCTTGACCACCGAAGCAAATGACGACATTGCCAGCATTCACCATCGGATGCCCGTGATTGTCGCGCCCGATGATTATGCGACGTGGTTGAATGCAGACGAATTGACCACCCAACAGGCACTGATGCGTCCCTTTCCCAATGGGCATGTTGGTGCGTATGAGGTGACGCGCGAGGTCAATACGCCCTATGTGGATGCCCCCTACCTTGTGCAACCGTGGGCATCCAACGATCAACCTAGCCAGATGAGCCTGCTCTAAATCGGCTCGTCCTCATCAAGCAAGTCTTCATCGTCGTCTTCGTCAGCATATGCTGTCGCTGGTGGGGTGATGTTTTGTCGGGTGTGACGTTCTGCGATCACGGAGAGCGGATCTCGTTGGGCGGCAGAGATCAACACGCGGCGCATTTTTCCACCCGGCTCTGGCGGTCCAATTGCCCCCAATTCAAATAGCAAATCCATAATACGAGCCGCGCGCGGATAGCCGATGTTGAGGTGTTTCTGAAGCATGGTGGCGGAAGCCTGTCGCGCCCGAATGACCGCCTCAAGCGCGTCTGCCAACAAGTCATCGGTCTCGGAAAGTAGCTCTA
>CAIRDJ010000426.1 GCA_903877335.1 uncultured Chloroflexota bacterium
CTGGCAACCCATTGCCAACCCAAGTTATTGCTGGCGGGGTCGCCGTCGAGCAGATGCTCCAAGAACCACGCTGCCCCTGCCTGCCATTGTACCTTGCGCCAATGCACCACATACGCTGCCACGTACATCCGCAAGCGATTGTGTAAGTAGCCCACTTCCAGCAATTCGCGGATGATGGCGTTCATCAACGGGGAATCTGTTGTGCCATATCGAATGTCGCGTGGTAGGGTGGGGGCGTAGTGGTGGGCGCTATAGCCCGTCTTGTATGGCTCTTGATCCTCCCAAATGCGGTTGCCCAACACCCCATAGACCCTGCGCCAATACTCGCGCCAAGTCAACTCTTGAATGAAGGATTCGGCTTGTGTGGGAGAGGCAAGCGTTAGAGCGTGTTGGCGAACATCCACCAGATTCAACACCCCGTGCCGAATGTAGGGCGAAAGGCGCGTTACCGCCCCGTTGAGATAGTCGCGCGTTTTGCCGTAGCGGATAGGGTTGATGCGTTGGAGCGCAACTTGACCGGCGCGGTGCCCACCTTGTATGGGCGAAACGTGGTGATCGCTGGGGTTCAAGTGGGGGAAGTGTTCCCGAATGTAGCGAATGTGATCTTCGCGATTGGTGAACTGATTCGATAGGATGGTCATGTTAGGTTACGCTTTCGTCGGCAACGCTCGCTACAGTACACCACTTGCTCCCAGTCACGCTCCCACTTTTTGCGCCAAGTGAATGGGCGTTGACAGGTGGGACAGATTTTCTGCGGTAGATTGCCTTTTTTAGGTTTCATTGTGCAGTGACTACTTGCTGTATGTGAACTGAGCGCAAAGAATACTTTATTAGCTTCAGCAAAATCTCAATGAAACGTTAGAAAATGACCAATAAAATTATCAAACTAGACTAGTACACACTGTGGAATGCCAACTCAAAATAGTCTGATGTGATCGTGGCAAACAACTGCGCACACGAGTATTTTTGATCGTACTCGAAATTAATTCGTATAGTCAATTAAAACACTAGCGTCAACGACAACGAACCGTCAGCGAGTGATTTGCCCTCGCTCCGTGCAAAGGCATCACGCTGGGTAGCTATCCCTCGAGACCCTCGATCATTTTTAACATAGCAGCTGAATTTGGAAGATTCACAACCGAATTAACCTGAGAGGGGATGCCTGCCAGGTCAAAAATGCTGGGATCGTTGAGAATTCCAGGCACAGCACTACGAAAACCATGTTGTTCCCACCCCAGTTTCTGCAGTGATTCAGACTTAAGCGCTTCAATGAATGCTTTGCCCTCTTCCGAAAGAGCAATCGCAGGATGGGCAGACCATACCGTTGGTTGAGGATAAACGATACGCACTTGATCTTGAATGGTGGCAAGACTGGCTTGGTTTTGCAACCCATACTCAATAATAAGGCTTTCATAGTTTGCCATCAGAGGAGTTGCACCCGCACCTAGGGTGATAAAGCGATCGAACAAAATCCCGCTGCTCTCTTCCAAAAGCCCTTGTTGGTCATAGTATGTTTTGAGGATGGGTAGGTACGTGTCTACATTTGTACCTGTCACTACCTCGCCTCCATTGAGCATATTGAGGAACAAACCATAGAACATATTGCCAGAGTTGCTGCGCACCGGATCAGTGGTAACGATGCGGAAACTTCCATTCAGGAAATCTGCGCCTAAATCCTTCCACGTTGCTGGCGGATCTACGATTAATCTCAACAGCGTAATCGTGTCGGTGACGTAGTTGCCAGCGGCATCTTGGGTGATGTAGTTCTGCGCGATGAGTTTATCCACAACAGGTGTCCAACTGTACAACACAATTGGGGTGTTGAAGATCACATCGTGTTTGGCAACACCCCGA
>CAIRDJ010000427.1 GCA_903877335.1 uncultured Chloroflexota bacterium
GGTGAAGTTTGTTGTACTACAGGCGGGGGTAGACAAAACCCTGACCAGTGTCCAAACCCTACGGGTGAAGCTGGAACCCTTGCTCACGCCAGAACAAATTCGCAACCAACTCACCGATGATGAAAAGACCACCGCCACTGAGGTACTGAAGCGTACCTACCAACGTCGTGGTTAGCCCAAAAGGAGCACAATGACTCATGAGACCGCAACCCCGTTACCAACCTGGCGACCGCATTGGCGGACGCTACCGTGTTCACAAAGCATTGATGGGAGGCATGGGCGAGTGGTAAATGCCCTGTGAAGTTAATGTAAAGTCAGTTCTTTAGCGATATTGTAGCACTCGAATGAATTTTCCCGCATTCCCGACGAGACTACCTATTTTAGTTGCATTCACTTAAACGCTTGAGAGTTCGAATGCGTGAGGCTTCTAAATGATTTAACAAGGTGGCACTTAACCGTTCGGGCGACCGTTCTTCTAAGGCAGCAAAAAGCTGTTCGTGTTCAAAATGCATTGCATCAAAATCGCTCGGATGGAAGATCGCACTGATGCGGCTGAGATGGGTATGCACGTGTGTTTGCTGGAATAATTGCAACATACGTGGTGTTCCCCCCACTGCAATTATCCGTTCGTGTAGTTGACGATCCAGTTGTAAATATTGGTGAATCACGGCTAACCAATCATCACGCCCTACCCGCGCCAGTTGATTCATTTCACGGTGTATTTGATCAAAAAAAGCAAAATCACGATCTGTTAAATACTTAAACAAACACAACGCCACATAAAGCTCGAAGGCACTTCGTATTTTGTAAGCCTCTTCTAAATTGCTCTGGGTCATGTTGGCAATGAAGGTACCCCGGCGCGGTTGAACCTCAACCAATCCCTCATTTTCAAGGCGTGTCAAGGCATTTTTAAGAGGGGTACGACTGACATTAAACAACGTTTCTAATTCACGTAGGTCTAAGCGCGTCCCTATGTCAAGCGGTTGAGTAGTAATGTAATGATACAAATCACGATAAACGCGGTCATTTAATGTCAGGGAATTGATGTCACTCAAATTACAATCCATATAGTCTGAAATTTCAGGTAGGGTGAATTTTACACACATTTGAGATATTTTCAACCGATTTCTTGACAGAAGTACGTAAACATGGTAAAAGTGTTAAAGTCAAGTGCTTAAACAGAAATTTCAGTTTTTAATTATTTTTGGAGTTATTGATGCGAATATTAGGAATTGAAATCTTTTATTGGATTTCCGATTGGGCAACTCCCCAACCTCCTTTCTTTTCCAAAGCACGCGAATGCGGCTTTGATGCGGTTGAAATATCACTGGTGAACGGACCTAATATTGATTTCCAAGCCTATCACGATGCACTGCAAAACAATGCTTTAAAGGTCTATTGCAGTATGGGGCTTCCGGCTGACAAGGATATAACCCATCCTGACGCATTTGTCCGAAATGCAGGTATTGAATATCTAAAACGCTGTTGTGAGGCTTCTGCCAAACTCGGCAGTTCGATCCTTGGTGGATTGCCTTATGCCCCTTGGCTGTACTTTCCAGATGACCAAGACCTACAAGTTTATCGAGACCGTTCGGCAGCGGCATTACGCGAAGTTGCCGTTACCGCTAATGACTGTGGGATCACACTCACCCTCGAACTCATCAACCGTTTTGAAACATTCATGTTCAATTCAGTGGATGAGGGGTTGGTATTCCTTGACCAAGTGGGACATGACTCGGTCAAACTTCAGCTTGATACGTATCATATGAACATGGAAGAAGACCATATTGCCGATGCAATTCGTCGTGCTGGGGACAAGGTCGGGCATTTTCATTGTGCAGCTAGTAATCGTAAATTGCCGGGACAAGGGCATCTTGATTGGTCAAGCATCGGGCAAGCCCTGAACGACATCAATTATTCGGGTGGAATTGTAATCGAAACATTTCCCAATCCATACTCCGAAACTGGGCGCACTGTCAATACTTGGCGACCACTGGTTGAGGATTACGACGCCGAAGTTCGTACATCACTAGAACTTCTCAAAAGTAATTTAATTTAATTTAGTTGTCCATAATCCACATTTTGATGTGGTTAGGAAATAGCATTTTCAGCACAAATTAAAGGAGCTAATTGCATGAATAAAAAACTGTTTTCAGTTTTGCTGATTGCTGTACTTATTGTTTCCGCCTTCTCCACTGGTATGGCACAAGATGGAGAACTATTGGGTGAGGTACCGGGTTATGAAAGCTGGGCAGATGTCTTGGCTGCAGCTGAAGGTACAACGGTGAACTTTTTCATGTGGGGTGGTTCAGATACCATCAACTCTAACGTAGACGCTGACATTGGTGACCCAGTACTTGAACAATATGGCATCACCTTGAACCGTGTTCCTATTGCCGACACCTCCGATGCCATCAACAAGGTTCTTGATGAAGCAGCAGCAAATGTTGAAGAAGGAACCATTGATCTCATTTGGCTCAACGGTGAAAACTTCCGTACCCTCAAAGATGCTGAATTGCTGTACGGTCCTTGGTCAGAATCCATTCCAAATGCTCAATATGTAGACTGGGAAAATCCAGCTTTGGCATTTGACTTTGGTACTCCGGTTGAAGGTTATGAATCTCCTTGGGGTCATGCGCAATTTGTAATGGAGTTCAATACCGCATTGGTTGGTGATGAAGCACCTTCAACCTTTGAAGACCTCCAAGCATGGATTCACGAAAATCCTGGGTTGTTCACCTACCCATCGGTTCCTGACTTCACTGGTAGTGTATTCATCCGTCATGTTTTCTATTGGGTAGCTGGCGGTCCAGAACCATTCCTCGGTGAATTTGACCAAGCGGTCTTTGACGAATATGCCCCTGCTGTTTGGGAATACTTAAACGACATTGAAGCCGACTTGTGGCGTGGTGGTGAAACCTACCCAGCAACGGCAAGCGTTATGGATAACTTGATCGCCAACCAAGAAATTGCCTTCCACATGGCATATGGACCAAACCACGCCGCAACCAACATCCTCGAAGGTATCTACCCAGACACCATCCGTACTTTCGTGTTTGACACCGGAACAATCTCTAACAACAACTTCGTAGCGATTCCATTCAATGCGCCAAATGCGGCGGGTGCAATGGTGGTTGCAAACTACATGCTTTCTGAAGAATACCAAGCCGAAATGACTAACCCAGAATCATGGGGTTGGTTGTCACCGATTAGCCCAGTGGTTTATTCTGAAGAATTCCAAGCCACCGTTGGTGCCTATGAACGCCCAGAATCAGTCTTGGCTCCAGAAGTCCTCAATGCGGCGGCACTTCCAGAACCAAGCGCAGCATGGGTAACGGCGATGGAAGCCGGTTGGACCGAAAACGTTCTTGAAAACTAAATCATAAATCCCGTTTGGGGCAGAACACGTTTCTGCCCCAACTGTATTAAGGATATTTGCATGCGCTGGCAACTTCTTATTGAACGGTTACGCATCCCCTTGATGTTGTTCCCATCCCTCGCGGTCTTGGTCGTTTTATTTGGCGGTGGGATGCTATTTGGGGTCGGTCAAAGCTTTGGTTACTTTCCCATCATTGGTTTAACCGACTTAACATTTCAATACTATATCGATGTACTTACTGA
>CAIRDJ010000428.1 GCA_903877335.1 uncultured Chloroflexota bacterium
CAACCGGAGATTGATCCCCTTAGCCCCGAGAACCTTTTAATCTTTTGCAATAGTGTTATCGCGGGTTATCCAGCAGCAGGGTTGGTGCGCTACATTGTTACCGCGAAATCGCCGCTTACGAATGGCGTTGGAGAAACACGTTGCGAAGGGCGCTGGGCGATTTCGCTAAAGAAGTCTGGCTTTGATGCGATCATCGTGCATGGCGCGGCGAAAGTCCCAACTGGGTTGATGATCGACGACCACCAGGTCTCTTTTATCAACATGGAAGAGGACTGGGGAAAAACTGTTGGGGAAACGACAGACGCATTGGAGGCTCGATATGGAAACGACATTGATGTTGCAACCATTGGTACTGCCGGTGAAAACCAGGTGCGTTTTGCGAGCATTATAAGCAGTCGAACCCATCAGGCACAGCGGATGGGTATGGGCGCAGTCATGGGTTCAAAGAAACTCAAGGCAATTGTGCTAAAAGGAGGCACACTCCCACCCATTGCAGATCCTACATCATATGACACCATCAACAACCAGTTTTCAAACGATATTCCTCGAAACACGCTCTCGAATTGGCAAAAGCAACCACCGGGCTTCGCTGTTTGGGTTCACCTTGTCGGGTTGGATGCAGCGCTCACTACCAAAAATTTTAGTACCGCCACTTTTGATGGTGTTGATGCTTATAAGGAAGAGAATTGGTTACCAATGTACCGTGGGGTTTCGCCGTGCCCCGGTTGTCCTAATGACTGTATGAAGATCTATCATTCGGATGATGCTCTGGATTTACGTGCGGGCGCGATGCATCAAGAAATCACCGGAACCCTCGGTCCAAATATTGGAACCACTGATATCGGTGTTCTAATGCGATTTAACAATATGTGTAATCAGTGGGGATTAGATCCGGTTTCTCTCGGTTTCACACTGTCTTTTGCAATGGAAGCCTTTGAACGAGGAATCCTGACAACCGACCATACGAATGGACTCGAACTGCGTTTCGGAAATCATGCGGCGTCATTAGAGATGACTCGTCAGATCGTTCAACGCGAGGGTTTGGGTGACGTACTAGCCGAAGGTAGCCAGCGAGCTGCCGAGAAGATTGGGAATGGCGCAGACCGATTTGCGTTACACGTTAAAGGGTTGGAGTTGGTTCCGTTTGAACCTCGTAGCCAAACAAATCTGGCACTTGGTTATGCTACTGCTCCGATTGGGCCTCGTTACGATATCTGCGAGCATGACTGGGATTTTGATGTCTCCGTTGGATGGGAACACTCTTTAGAATTCTCACGGACATTGGGAATTTTGGAGCGAATTCCCATGGAGTATGTTGGCGCGAAGAAAGTTCGCAACTATAAAGCACTGAACACGCTGTGGTCTGGAGCGGATGCATTAGGCTACTGCATTTTTGCTATTGCGCCCACCCGTGCGTTGAGTCTACAAACAATGACCGATTTACTTGCAGCTATCACTGGATGGGAAACGTCGTCATATGAAATCTTGCGCTGGGGAGAACGACGTAACCATCTTATGCGTGTTTACAATAACCGCGAAGGACTTACAGCAGCAGATGATTGGTTGCCTGATCGCTTTTTTGATGATTCGATTGACAGCGGTGCAAAACAAGGGTTAAAGCTGGATCGAGATGCGTTTGCAGCAGCTATACAGACTTACTACGAGATGATGGGATGGGATGAAAACGGTGTACCACGCCCTGCTACGCTATATGATCATCACTTGGAGTGGGTCATTGGCACATAATGGTTTGCCCAAGTATAACATCAGCGATAATAGATTAAAGGATCAATGTATCTTAGCGCTTGGTGGTGTCGCAGCGACAATGTGGTTATCAAACAAATTTTGAGCTTGGTTTTGAAGGAGCGCGGGATTTATTTGCCATGTGAGAATCTCGCGCCTAATTTTCCAAATAAGGTACTTAAACCAAAGTGTGAAATTTGTCCAACACGGTAAAGTGGCTTTCCGCGCACTTGGGTCAAAGCCACGCGACTATTTCGTTGGTTGTACTTGGTGCGTAACTTAGGTTCCGTTGACGTTTGTACTATACTCCTATCCAAACCTGAAAGCAGGCTAAGTATTCTAGTCCGCAAGCCTGTTCAATTAGTTTTAAAATATGCCAAAGCGTAAACCGTCAGAGGCAATTGCACCCACAATATTCCCTTAAATATGGTTGATTTCACGGAAAGAGCTTTATTGCATGCCAGATCAAATTCAACGACAGGTTCCACTTTACAACCAAGAATCCGTGTGGGATTATCCGCGCCCACCACGCCTCGAGGTTTGTCACAAACACTTGCGCGTCATCTTCAACGGCATTGAGATCGTCAATAGCCACACCAGCTACCGCATCCTAGAAACGAGCCATCCGCCAACCTATTACATCTCGCCCGATGATCTACAACTGGCATACTTCCATGAGGTGAACCAATCTAGCCTGTGTGAATGGAAAGGACGTGCCAGCTATTATGACATCACCGTACACGGCAAAACGGCTAAGCAGGCGGCATGGTTCTATAAGCAACCCTCCGCACCGTATCAAGAAATTGCCAACTATGTCGCCCTGTATGCGCACTTGATGGAAGCATGCTACGTCAACGATGAAAAGGTTCAGGCGCAACAAGGGGATTTCTATGGGGGTTGGATCACTGCGGACGTGGTGGGTCCTTTCAAAGGTGCGCCCGGCACATGGGGTTGGTAAGCTCCATCGCTTGGGTGAAGCCCTACCCAAATGGATAGGGGGAATTGCCTATTTGCCTGATAGGTTCAGCGGGTTGATTGTCAGATAATAACCGCATCGTTGAATACCTGTACGTCATCAGGAGAAAACAGCATGACCACTCAAAACGGATTTGCGGACATCATCAAATCAGTTGGAGAAAGCATTGTGCGCGTGGAAGGGCGTAAACGCCAACCCGCCAGCGGAATTGTGGTAAAAGCGGAAGGCATCATCGTCACCTGCGATCATGTGGTGCGCCGTGATGAAGGCGTGCGCGTCGGCTTGGCAGACGGAACAACGCTGGACGCTCACCTAGTGGGGCGCGATCCTTCCACCGACTTGGCAGTATTGCGCATTGCAGCAACAGACTTGAAGCCCGCCACATGGGCGACCAAA
>CAIRDJ010000429.1 GCA_903877335.1 uncultured Chloroflexota bacterium
ATGAACTCCTTCCTCAGCCCCATCGTGAACGTGATTCCGTTGCAGTTGTTGGCATATCATATCGCCGTGATGCGCGGTGCAGATGTAGACCAACCCCGTAACCTCGCCAAGAGTGTCACGGTAGAATAACCCCTTGCTTGGTTTGGATGGGTGTGTAGCTGACAAAGTTGTACACCCATCTATATTTTCCTTTTTGATTTTCCCATTCAAAATAGTATGATTGTGTGTGGGTAACTAATTACCTCTTTTTATATTTTGATTCAGCCTGAATAGGAAATTAAATTATGTCTGATGATGCCATTCGTTTTGATCTGCCACAAAGTGCCATCCCCACTGCATGGTACAACATTCAAGCAGATTTACCCCGTCCCCTGCCTGCTGTGTTGCATCCCGGCACCAAACAACCTATTGGTCCGCACGACCTTGCCCCTCTTTTCCCAATGGACTTGATCCTGCAAGAAGTGAGCCAAGAGCGTTATATCGAGATTCCCGAAGAAGTGCGCGAGATTTTCAAGCTGTGGAGACCCACCCCCTTGCTACGGGCGCGTCGCTTGGAAAAAGCATTGGATACCCCCGCCCATATTTATTACAAGTATGAGGGTGTTTCTCCCAGCGGTAGCCACAAACTCAATACCGCAGTGCCCCAAGCCTACTACAACAAGAAAGAAGGCGTTCAAGGGTTGAGCACTGAAACCGGCGCAGGACAGTGGGGTACAGCACTTGCACAAGCGTGTAGCTTCTTTGGGCTTGAATGCGTGGTGTATATGGTCAAGGTGAGCTACGAACAAAAGCCCTACCGCGCCGCCATGATCCGCACGTTTGGGGCAAGCGTCACCCCCAGTCCATCCAATACCACCCATGCCGGACGCGCCATCTTGGCGAAAGACCCCAACAACACCGGCTCGCTAGGTATTGCGATCAGCGAAGCAGTGGAAGTGGCAGCAACCAGCGGAGGGAAGTATAAGTACGCGCTAGGGTCTGTATTGAATCATGTCTTGATGCACCAAACGGTTATCGGTCAAGAGTGTTTACAACAGATGGAACTAGCTGGAGAATATCCCGATGTGATTGTTGCCCCCACAGGTGGCGGTAGCAACTTCTCCGGCATTGCCCTTCCGTTCGTGCACCAAAACCTCACCAACGGCAAGCACACGCGCGTTCTCGCGGTTGAGCCTTCCGCCTGCCCAAGCCTCACACGCGGACGCTATGCCTATGACTTTGGCGATACAAGCGGCATGACCCCAATCGTGAAGATGTATACGCTGGGGCATGACTTCGTTCCGCCACCCTTCCACGCCGGTGGGTTGCGCTATCACGGCATGGCAAGCGTCGTGTGCGAGCTATACGATCAAGGGTTGATTGAGGCACTGGCAATTCCCCAACTCGAAACGTTTGAAGCCGCTGTCACCTTCGCCCGTTCCGAAGGAATCGTCCCTGCGCCAGAAGCAGCACACGGCATCGCGGGGGTCATTCGTGAAGCATTGCACGCCAAAGAAACCGGCGAAAAGCGCGTGATCTTGTTCAACCTGTGTGGACACGGACACTTCGACATGAGCGCGTACAATGCCTACTTCGCCAACGAATTGAGCGATTATGAATATCCACAAGAACAAATTGATGCAGCGATGGCAAACCTGCCCGAAGTGACGTTCTAGGGAAGTGAATGGGGGTTAGCGCGCGTCGTGTGATGAGTCGGCGCGTTAATCCCCAACACGCATGAGCGCGTCTATGGGGGTGGTCTTCCAGTAGTGCAACCACGCTTGAATTTCTTGCAGGTGCGCGTTTAACGCCTGCAAACTCACAGTAGACGGTTTGCCGTTGCTTGATTGCCCCTTTCGGATCATCCATCCACGCTGATCGGTGTACTCGATTTCAATCAAGCCAGCGGTCTTCAAACACTCCCACGCCTTTTGTAAGGTGGTCAAGTCCGCCCTAACGGATAATGCCACTTCCTCACTCATAACATACACAGAAGCATGATCGCGTAATGCTTGTGCCAACCACTGCATGAGCGACTTCAACAGCGTGGCGGGGTGGGTGGTGACGGACTCATCCCCCACTAGAATGAACGTGGTGATGGATTGGATTTGTAGCAACTCACGCCATGCGTGCGCGGTGGGGGGAATGAATTGGACGCGCACCACGCTGGCGTTTTTGTCGATGGGGTGCGTTCCCAGTGCCACGGAGGCAGTATAGGCGAACGCTTCGCTCGCATGGGCATCACGTCCCCCTCCAGCGCGTGCATCGTGCGCCACGCGCGAGGAGCGTGCAAATGTCGTAAATTCCTCAGTTGGACGCGCGTCCACCCATTCCAGATGAAACCCGTCCCCACTTCTTACCACCTGAAAAGCAAGGTCAACCTCGTTTTCAGGCGGGGTGTGGGCATTCCACCATAGCACCTCTGTTGACACCCCTGTTTGATCGACCACCTTCACGCGCAGGTGTTTATGCTTGCGGTCAATGAACGTGCTAGAAACCACCTTCAACCCCTCCAGCATCCAGACAGGATTCGGATTGCCCGCCCCAAACGGGGCAAGGCGGAACAGTTGTTCAAAGAACGTGGGGCTTAATTCCGATATAGCAAGGGTCGCCTCCACTTCTAAGAGGGTATCGGGGGGTGTTTTGCCCAACTGGTGGCGCACTTGTTCGGATAAAGCACGACGGAAAGCGTCGATCTTTTCAACCTGTAACGACACCCCAGCTGCCATTGTATGCCCACCATAGCCCAACAAGAGCGATTCCGTCATGGCGATTGCGTCGGTGATGTCTGCTCCTTCGATTGAGCGGGCCGAACCACGCGCAATCCCATCCGCCCCACTGCTCAATAGCACGGTTGGCTTGTGGTAGTGTTCTACGCAACGATTCGCCACAATCCCCAACACCCCTGTGTGCCACTTGGGATGATCCAAAACCAACGCCGCATGTCGCAACCAACCCGCATTTTGCTCCAGCAACACTTGAACGCTCTCCCACACTTCATCAGATAAACGTCGCCGTTCAAGGTTGAGTCCTTCCAACTGATTTGCCAACCGTCGCGCGGTCGCCAGATCATCGGTGGTGAGCATCTCGGTGGAGCTATTGGCATCTGCCAAGCGTCCGAGCGCGTTTAGGCGGGGTGCTAACTGAAAGGCGATGGTGGTTTCATCAAGCGTCTCTTGTGAGATTTTGGCGTATTCCATCATCGCCAATAATCCCTTGCGTTGGGTGACATGCAACACCTTTAACCCCTGTTGCAACAGATAACGGGTATCCCCACGCAACAAAGCCACATCGGCGACAATGCCCAACGCCACCAAATCGAGATACACGCTGGCATCAGGGAGCAACGCTTCCGCTAATTTGTACGCCACGCCCACCCCTGGCAGGTCACGCAGGGGGTGATCGAGGGGCAAGCGACGGGGGTTGACCACCGCTAACGCATCGGGCAATGCGTCTGGCAACTTATGATGATCGGTGATGATGACCTCTACCCCGTGTTGACGGGCAACCTCTACCGCTTCGTGCGCGTCCACGCCGGTATCACAGGTGATAAGCAAGCGGATGCCCTGCTCGATGAGAGGGATGAGCGTGGCAACATGCACACCGTGCCCCTCCGCCATGCGGTTGGGAATGTACGAAGAAACCCGTAACCCCAACTGGCGCAAGGCAGACACCAGCAAGGCGGTGGACGTTTGCCCATCGACATCGAAATCTCCCCATACAGCTACGGATTCCCCCCGTTGAACCGCGCGTTGAATCCGCTCGGTTGCGCGGGCAAGGTCGGGCAACTCCAACGGCGAAGCAGGTTGATAGTGCGCAGGATCAAGCCAGCCCTCCAGCGCGTCCAGCGTGGGCAAGCCCTTGCGTTGGCAGGCTTGCCACACCAACGGATGCCACGCCTCCCATCCTTGGGGGGCTTCAGCTAAGCGTGGGAGCAAATGCCACACTGGCGACATGGTTAGAACTCCGACTCCAGAGCTTGGGTGAATCCGCCTGCATCCGCGCTTAGATCATCCCCATCCCAAGATAATTCTAAGTCCAACGGAAAATCTTGATCGTTCGTCAGTTCCCCCGTTTTAACCTCGTGCCAGCAACGGGTGCGATAGACACAAAAACGGCACACCCGCTCCTTCTCATCCTCAAAGACGGTTGGGAAGGCTTGTTCCTCTTGAATGGTGCGGACAAGGTTCAGAAAGAATTGATGATCGTCATTGAATTGTTGCACGCTATAGGGGAGGCGGACTGATTTTTCAGGGGCTTGTGCAAACCAATAGATCATCTCAACCTGTTCGGGATGAACTAGCTCGCCATCGTTGTAAACACTGCCTGCTAAAACAGCGACATAGCGATAAACGCGCGTTTGAATGTGGGTGGCAAGTTGCTGGCTTGGCACAGGTTGACCGCTTTTCCAGTCCGCAATGATGAACCGCGAGCGAGGTTCAACCGCGATCAAGTCCGCTTTTGCCAACAACACATGTTCGCCCAAAGGGGTGAGCAAGAGCGTTTCAGGAAAGCGACGCAAAGGGAGGTTCAATAGGTTAGCGTCTTGCACTTGCAGAAAGCGTTGCCACCACACTTGAAGCCCTTCATCATCGGGAACTTGTAACGCTTGTGGGGCGATTCCGAGCGCGTATTGATGCGCCAGTTGATGGAAGATTTCTCCGCGTTGTTGCGCCTGTTCATAGCGTTGTAACGGTTGGGTGACGGGGGCGGGATATGCCAGATGTTGAATGTCGGCATACAAAAAACGACGACGGCAAATTAACCAATTCTGTAGGTTAGACTGGCTAAACGTGAACGGCGTGGCGATCGAATTAATCATTGGTTTGGGTTGCCTCCCACCATGTGCGCAAAGCCAACAAGGGCGTTGCCTCCCTAGATTCTCCCATGCGCCCAGTGTTCCATGTCACCGTCAGTTGACGGCGGGCGCGGGTTAACCCAACATACAATAAGCGCAACCGCTCTGCGGCATAGTCAGCACGCGCCTCGAGCGTGGCATGCCCCTCATGATAGGGGGACAACTGCTGTACAGCGTGGAACTGGGCAAGGGTTTCTGCCTGTAAATTGAGGCGATCACGGATGAAATATTTCTCACCTTGATAGCTGTCGTGGGGTTCATTGGAGGGGAAATCATAATTGTTGATGGACATCAAACACACATGATCCCATTCTAAGCCCTTTGCCGAATGTAAGGTTGCCACCGTCACCACCCCTTTGTGATGATCGGGATTG
>CAIRDJ010000430.1 GCA_903877335.1 uncultured Chloroflexota bacterium
CGACTACGAAAAGCAACCGCGCTTCCGTGATCTGCGGTGGGAGCATGCGAAGGACGGTGACGGCAAACCCGTTCCTGTTAGTTACCGTGTGCAGAAGATGAAGGCGATCAGCACCGAGAAGCACCCCGACGGCTACGCGATCATCAGCGCGATACAGGTCAACCCCACGCTGACGATCACCAACATTCCGCCCGAAGCGTCGGCGTATCGGTTGGGCAATCGGAGCGCGTTGGAGTGGATCATCGACCAGTATCAGGTCAAGACCGACAAGCGCAGTGGGATCACGAGCGACCCGAACACCTACAGCGACAACGAACGCTACATCATCGAGCTAGTCGAGCGCGTCGTGACGGTCAGCGTGGAGACGGTCAAGGCGGTGGCAGGGCTGGCAGAAGCCGATTCCGTTGGGTAGGTGAATCTTTGCGCCCTGTCTCCCACGAAGGGGGGAGATTGTCTATCGCCAATTCGGTGCGCTCCAGCTAGAAACCTTCATCAAGCTACTCGGTTGATGGGGGAGAAAAGGGGGTTGGTCATTTATAATCCCCCCTTCTTCTGTAAAAATACCATCGTTTGAGACAAGCAGTCTATTGAGTTCACCTATGAAACTGAGTAACCGATTTTTTACATTCGGGGTATTCATATTGTTGGGCATGCTGTTAGGTGGATATTGGCTTTCCTTCCACCTGACCACCCCCTTTGACCTCCCCATTCATCCCTATTCGCACACCCCCTACCAATATGACCCAGAGATGGCACACTACTTGACCTCGCTTGCTCCGTATGGTGGGCAACGCTATGAGTTCTCGCTTCACCCTGCCACCACCCTACACTTGATTGGCACGGGCTTATTTGCGCTGGGTGTTCCGTCGGCATGGTGGCAAGGGCAATCTGTGGTTGAATTCTATATTCAAAATCCCAACCTCATGGGGTGGCTCTTACACGGCTTTTTATTGGTTTTCAACCTGTTCACGGCGACCCAACTTTACCGCCTTTCTACCCCGCGCGAAAATCTCCTCGAACGTTCGGTATCGGTTGCCTTATCGCTGGGATACTTTGGCATCTATCAAATGGCGTTCGTTGGGCTAACCTATTGGTCACATAACCTGTGGGCATTTCCTCTCGGCGCGTTAATCGGCATCTATTCCTTACATTGGGTGCGCACACAAGGGCAACTCACTCGCCGTCAACGCTGGTTACTGGGCATCGGGAGCGGAGCGATGGTGGCGACTGTCATTTACTTTGCGGTGTGGACGGTTGGACTGGTCATGCTTGGGGGACTGTTAACCTTCGTCCAACGTCGCAAGGTATGGGTGGCATTTTGGCACGCGGTTGAGGTAGGTCTCGCCAGCTTGTTGGGTTTCTTCATCATCCTGATTCCAGCGTGGCACAAACTCGATGAGCTATTGGGATACGCGCTTGCCATCGGGAGCAACGCCGGTCAATATGGCACGGGTGAACAGGGGTTTGTCACTCAGGATTCATTCAGGGTAGGCTTGGATTATCTTCTAGGCAATCTCCAACTTGCCCTCATTGTGGTGGGGGTAGCCGTCTTCCTATCCTGCTTGGGCATGATGCGCCCTCAAACCAAACAACCCTCAAAATGGGCATTGTTGGTTTTGCAATTCACCCTCTTGGTACAGTTCATCCTGTTGTCAATTCTACTCATTAAACAACCGAGCATCACCTATTTCTCTGCTCCCAACACGCTTGCCATCCTCATGCTTGCCACAAGCTATCATACCCTTCCCCAATCGTTGGGATTACGTCGCACGGTGGGTGTGCTATTCATTGGGGCTGTGTTGGTGCTTATTCCCCTCAACCTACATAGCACCCTGTCCGTTCAAACCCATGAGCAACAAGACGCGCTCCATCAACAAGAGCTGATCCAATCAACACGCGCAGAGTTTGCCGAAAGGGTGCAACAATCCCCCGACAACGTGCGCGTTCTGTATGCTTTTGATACGCCTTCACCCTGTTATGCGCTGTGGTTTGGAGATGGCTTCGCTAATCGTGTTGCCAGCCACGCCATCCAAGCGCGTTGCCCCAACGATTTATACTACGATAGCAACAGTGGTTCAGTCTGGAACGGGCAGATAAAATCCATCTATGATGCTGACTTCTGTTGGGATTTAATCTTCTTGCCCACCGAAACGCTACGCCAAAATACACAAGATTTCCCACATACGGAAGCATTGGGGGCGGGGTTGTCCGTCGTTTACAACGAGGCGCGTTATGCTCCTGTTTCGCAAGTGTTGGTGGAATTTGATCGTGAGATGTGTGGAGAGGGGTGGCATCATGCCGAACAGGTTGAGCAAACTAGCTACCGTTGGATGAGCCACCCCACCAGCACGATTGACATGCACCTGATGCCCAACAGCGATTATCGCATCACGGTACAAATCTTCAGCGCGATTTCCGATGAGGTGATGTCTACCTTGCGCTTGAAGGTGAATGGCGAAACGTTGCCCCTCATCGGAACGGATGCCCCTGCTCGCTATCAAGCCACGCTTCCTGCAGAGGTGGTCAACCGCTATGAGCATGCTACCCAGTTCACCTTCACGGTTGAGCGCACCGCAACCCCCAACGAAGGCGACACACGGCAATTAGGGGTGGCGTTTGATTGGGTAGAGATCACCTCACTTGGTGGGGGGACTTCTGTAGAATGACCTTCGCCCGCAATGAAATCCAATTCCCCAACCCCGTGAGCGATTGTTGCTCCAGACGGTAAGTAAGATCATACAAGCCCATCGGCAAAGCGTTGATGGGCTTAAACCCAAAACTCAACAAATACGTTAACCACGAGAATTGCTCAATCTCCACCAGTTGTAGCTGTGGTAATTGAACTTGTGCTTGCTCCCACCCATTCACAAACAAGCGATAGGGAATGGCGGCGTTACCATCAAAGGCACGCTTGCCCTGCGTGAATTGTTCGCTTTCGCGCCACGGTTCCACCGTCAGGTTACAAACTTCTTGATGGAGATAGGTATAAACGAAAGTGGAAAACGGCGTAATCCACGGCTCAACCATGATGATCCGCCCCCCAACTTTCAACACACGCGATAACTCTTGTAACAACACGATGGGGCGGTTGATATGATGCAACACATCAAGCATGACCACATTGGCAAATTGTTCATCACCGAAAGGGAGGCGGTGCCCATCCACAACGGCAGAAACAAACGTGGATGGGACAATATCGGTACGAATGACGGCGGGGTCAATCTCACGCATGAAGCCGGGTCCGCTCCCAATTTCTAGCGTGTCCCCCGCTACACGATTATCCAACAAGCGACGGTAGAATTGTTCGGTATAGATGCGTCGCAAAATCGGTTTGTTCTGCCAAACCGCGCGATGTGCTAACAAGTATGCGCTATCGTCCACGTCGTGGCTTTCCTATCCTCAAGATCATCCCCACCAAAAGCACAGCAAACAAGAACCACCAGAACACACGCCCATTGCTACGCGGGGTGATTTTGGTTTGTTGAATGCTACCATCTTGCAATTGAATATCGGGGTCTAAGCCGAGCAAAGGTTGGAGTTTGAAGCGCAAAAAGGCGATTAAACTCATTTGCACCAAGAGGGGTCCGTGTTGCCCCACGCGCACTTTGCTATCTCCATAGGTGCGGGCGCGATAGCGTATGGGCACTTCAATGATGGGCAAGCCCAAGCGTGCCGCCCCAAACAACAGATCAAAATCACCGAAGGGATCAAAGTCACCGAAGTAACTGCGATTTGCCCGAATCCAATGATAGTCTTTGCGGAATAACACTTTCGTCCCACACAGCGTATCGGAGATTCTTTGATCCAGCAACCATGAGAAGATCAAGCTAAAGCCAAGATTTCCAAAGCGATTGAGTAAGCGCATGGCTTGCGCTTCTTGTGCATACACAAAGCGAGTGCCGTTGATGAAGCGTCCTTTCCCTGCAATGATCGCCTCATAAAACTTAGGCAACTCTTCGGGCGGGACGGTTAAGTCACTGTCCAAGATCATCAAGATGTCCCCTTGTGCATGATCGAACGCCTTACGGACAGCATGCCCTTTGCCCAGTTTGAGCATCAAGTCGGGTGGGGTGTCGCTGGCCTCGTCGGGGCGGTCAACCTGTGGCAGAAACTTAATGTCACGGTCAGGATATTTAGCAATCATCTCATGGATTTTCTCGATCGTACCATCTGTGGAATTTCCATCAATGAACAGTAGCTCGGTATGGGTTCCCATGTTGGGGGTGCGCAAAACAGCATCCTCAATATTCCCCACTTCATTACGAGTGGGAATGACCACCGTTACGCTTTGGTGTTGAACCTCGCTAGTGGGGTTTGGGCGGGCAACCAACATTTGCAACAGTGCCAAACGGTCAAACAATGGCGCGTGCGAGAGTGAGTTAATGAGCGGGGCAAAGATGGGCAAATCATACGGCAAAAGTAACCCAGCGGTTTCTTGCACCACCTCATACTGTGACAAAATTAGCATAGAAGAAAGGGCACTTCGAGATACCCAATTGTATGTCTTGTTGAGGTCACTTGCTTTAAGTTGAAGAGTTTGCCCTAAATGAATGAGTGGCTCCCATAACCAATTCCAGCACGTTACCACCAACACCCCATCCGCTTTCAAGAAGCGTTGCATCTTAGCGAGAGTGTCTTGAACGTCGCTTAAGTATCCGGTGACATCCGATAAAATCACCAGATCAAAAGCACGTTCTAAAGTGGGATCAAGCGGTTGATCGGTTTCAATATCTTGGCATAGCCATGTATATTGTGGGAATTTTTCTTGTGCAATCGCTATTGATTTAGGGCTTAAGTCCATACCAGTGGCGTGTGTTGGATTGAGAACGTTCAGCAAGTCACCTGTGCCACACCCCACATCCAAAACATTGCTAGATGGGTGCAAAAAGGGGCGACACAACTTCACTACCTGTTCATGATAGAGGTAGTTGCGGTTGAACCAATAGCTACGGGTGGACGCTGTTTCATCGAAAAACGATGCAATAACAGATTTATCAATCATAGGCTCTCAACTTTGATGATGAACACAAACCAAGCGTAAATGCTATCACAAACTCTACTTGCATTCCACCAAACAAATGCGCTGAACCTCTGTTGTACTGAGGATAATTAAGAATTATTTAAGTCTACAAGCAAATCGGGCAAACGCGCGGTTCACTATTTGGAAATTGGTCAATTTTGCGCTAGACTAGGAGTGGCAAATTTAGTTTTGCGTAAGTTTTATAAATTGCTTTCTGTTCGTATTGGAGAATCAAATGTTCCGTAAATTGCTTCTGATTGCTATGCTGTTGGTGGCAGTCGCCCCCGCATTCGCTCAAGACAATATTTTGATCGTGGCACTTCCCAACGATCCCACTAGCCTCTATGGACCCAACATGTCCGACCGCACCGCAGACAATGCAGGTAGCCCCTTGTATGACAACTTGATCCTGCAAACTGCCAACGGCGAATTGCTCCCTGGTTTGGCAACCGCATGGGAAGTGAGCGAGGACAACTTGACCTACACTTTCACCCTGCGTGAGGGCGTAACCTTCCACAA
>CAIRDJ010000431.1 GCA_903877335.1 uncultured Chloroflexota bacterium
AAACTTGACCCTGATTGACACCCCCCTCTTCATGGTGATCTTGTTCGCGTTCTTGCTGGTCATGATCTCCCTGCGTGAACGCCCCACCTACGACCGCGCCACCTTTGGCTACGCCCTACTCGGTGGGGTGATCTTGGGGGTGAGCATGTTGGTGCGCCCCATCCTGCCCCCTTTGGCGGTGCTGGTTGCCCTGTGGTTCTTGTTCCGCCTGAATGTGTGGCAAACCGTCACGCGCCTGTTGCCCGTTGCTCTCATTGGCGTGGGGGTGGTGCTGGGGTGGACTGTCCGCAATTATGGCGTTTTCCAGCAGATTGTCCCGCTGACTGCCACATCAGGCGCAAACTTCTGGCAGGGCAACAGCCCCTACACCGTGCCCTATTTCCGCGCTGGCTACGATGTCCAGTGGACATCCCCCGACACGCTTCAAGCAACTGACCGCAACAGCTTAGAAGCGGATGCCGAACGATTCGCGCTGGGTTGGGAATACTTGCAAACCCACCCCGAACGCATCCCCGAATTGCTGTGGGTCAAGTTTCTGGTGCATTGGAGCATTGACATTGCCCCACGCCGTAACCCCACGGCGGGAGAACTTCCGCGCCTTGACTACGCAGGGAACGTGTTGGTTGAGGATGCCACCCAGTTAGAATTAGGTGGGCTTCCGCAGGGCGATCCGGTTGATGCCTATTCTGAACCGCTCTTTGACCGCATCGGGCGGGCGGTGCATCGGGTGTATTTCGGCGGATTGCTTGCGCTGTGCTTGGTAGGAATGGGATTGAGCGTGCGCCAATGGCGGAGCGTCTCGCTCTTGGTATTCACCCAAGTGAGCATGACCGCGCTCTACATGTTGTTTCATCCCTCCACGCGCTACCGCGTCCCAACCGATCCGCTCTTGTTCCTGTTCTCGGCGGTTGCCCTGCTTGCCATCACCCGTTGGATCATCCGCCCCAGAAAGCAACCCACCCCATGAAGCAACCGTTCGCGCTATTCTCTGTAACCGCCCTTGCTGAAGCATGGCGCACCCCGTGGAAAGCTCGCAACGAATTAGAACGTTGGTTGATGTTGCCCCTCGCCCGTGTCCAATTTGCGCTGGCAGGAATGCGTTGGGGGCGTGACTGGCGGTTATATGGCTTGCCCATCATCCAGCGTCACACCGCCAGCACGCTCACACTGGGCGATCATGCCGAGTTGCGCTCAACCGTGCGAAGCAACCCACTGGGCGCAACCCACCCGTGTATCCTCTCCACGCGCGAGGCAACCTCACGCTTGACCATCGGCGCACACTTCGGCATGACGGGGGGGGCAATCGTTTGTGCCAGTCACATTCACATTGGCGATCATGTCACGGTGGGGTGTAACACCATCATTGCCGACACCGACTTTCACCCGTTGTCCGTGCAAGCACGCCTAACCGATTTCTTGCAGGGCGAAAGCCAACCCATCACCATAGAGGATCACGTGTTCATTGGGATGCACTGCCTAATTCTAAAGGGAGTGACAATCGGTGCAGGAAGCGTGATCGGTGCTGGTAGCGTGGTGACGAAAGACGTTCCCCGCGGCGTGGTGGTCGCCGGCAACCCCGCCCGCGTCGTGCGTGAGCTACCTGATTAGATCATGCCTTGCAATCAGACGATGTGTTAAGTCACCCTAAGTCAGGTCAGGAGTCACGGTCACTGAAGATGCGTTTGATGTGAACGTCAAATGGGGCAAAAATGCTTTTGAGTTCTGTGACAAGGTTCATGATTGTAGAATGGGGCGGGTTTCCGTATCATCACGGTGCATGTGTTTCATGTCAATCAAGGGAGAGATTATGTTACCGAACGGAAACAAACAACCAGGTGGCTTGGGGCAAGCCCTCGCTTTATTCGGGTTGTTAATCGCAATCAGCGTGGGGGTTCTGTTATTCAGCCCATCCAATAACCCTGCCGTCAGTCCATCCACGCCTGCCGATCAGGCAACCTCCGTCCCCGCTGTCATGGGCGAGGCAACCCCTAGCGACGACCACGGGGATCATCAACACGGTGAAGACGCGGACAAATCCAACGACGACCACGGGGATCATCAACATGGCGAGACCTTTGTGCGCTTCGTCAATCTTGAAGATGGGCAAACCGTGACCTCGCCTTTTGTCGTGGAAATGGTTGTCTCGGACAATTTAGAGGTTGTGCCAGCAGGCGGAGAAGTCCATGACCATAGCGGACATCTGCATATCTTGGTCAATACGGACTTTGTGCAGGAAGGCGAAATGATCGAAGACGATCATCAACATTTACACTTTAGCGAGGGTGAAATCTCTACCGAGTTGACGCTAGAAGCGGGTGAGTATGTTCTACGACTACAGTTCGCCAATTCAGATCACATCGCTTACGCGGGTGAAGCCTATACGGATGAAGTGACCATCACCGTGAGCAACTAATGCTAGCGGAAAGCAAGGGGGAAGTGCCCCCCCTTGCCCTGCCTAGCTAAACAGCACCCTACGAAGAGAGGGTTGGAGGAGTGGGTGGCGTTGGAAGTTGTGGAATGAGCCAATTCAAGAAGGAGGCTTCGGAGCGCGTTTGCACCAACACGCGCCCAGGTCCTTTCAAGCGTACCACCAAGCCTTCACCGCTGAGGAAGGTTGCTTTCCATCCCCCCACGCGACGCACCTCAAACTTGATGGAGGCATCAAACCCAACCACGTGACCAGTATCAATGGTATAGACCTCATCATTTGCCAAGACTTTTTCTTCCATTGCCCCATAGCACGATGCCAGCACTTGCCCCCGCCCCGTCACTTGTAGCAACAAGAGCGAGCCACTCCCAAAGAATCCGCGTGAACCGCCCCAGCGCGTATCAAACTCAACGCCTTCATCGCTTGCCAAATACGTTCCGCTCTGTAGATAGAATGCCTGATCTTGAATGTCAACGATATTGATGTCGCCGGGCAGAACAGGCGAAAGCAACACCTCGCCCCCCTCACGCCCTGCCGAAACCATGTTCTGGAAGAAGTTCTCCTGGGCGATCATGCGCTTGATGCCACCCAATAACCCTCCTTGTGCTTTGGTTTCAATGGTGATGTCTTCGCTATAACCCACCAATGCCCCAGGTTCAACTTTGATGGACTCTTGAGGATTCAAGCGACAGATGGCTAAGGTATCAGAAGGTTGGTGCTTAAGTTGGACTTGCATGGTCAGGACTCCCTTGTTAAGTTGCAAGATGATATGTGCGGGAGA
>CAIRDJ010000432.1 GCA_903877335.1 uncultured Chloroflexota bacterium
AAGTGGTCAAGTTTGAGAGGGAGCGCGATCAATTCATAATCCCCTTCAGGCACATCGCGCAGTTGTAACAGCTCAAGATTGACGATGCGATGTTGGTAGAGCGCGTGATGGCAAGGAAGGGTGGTGCTGTCGAACGCATCCACAGAGGGCGAATCTAGCCCGATTAAGCGGATGCCTTGTTCTGCACACCACGCAATGAGTTCCACGCTTAGATAGGGAAATTCGTTAGACCATTGGTTATCCGCCAGTTGGCTGAAGTGACTGCGGAAGAGCAGGCGTTGTGCGCCTTGCGCTCGCTCGGCGACGTCGGCAGGCATGATCGGCGCGTTGTCATGCCCGATCTCGATCACGCGCGCGGGACCGATGAAGGCATCCAAAGGCATGTGGGCGGGATGCTCCCCCGTCGGTTCATAGTGGTAAAACGCATCGGAATGGGTGGCGGTGTGTGGCGTCAGGGTCATTTGGGTCAGGTTCACGCTGTTGCCTTGCGACAACTGCATCAAGTACGACCAACTGAACGAGGGGGTTTGGGGCCAAACGCTGGTTTGGGTGTCAATTGTGCGTGAAATATCGTAAAGCATCTTGTCCTCAGGGTGTTATGGTATAAAACGATGGTTCACATTGTCCCATTGTTTTGGCGTAAAGGTCAACGTGAATGCCTGCCACGCCCTGCACTTCTCCACAATATTCATACCGTTCACCCAGCACCGCCTGTAATTCGCTGTAGCCGTGTGGGGTGGTGTCGGTGGCGTAAAGTTGCCAAACGCGCTCTGCTGGTCCAATTTGCCCAATCCAGTCCGTGCGAGCGAGGGGCAGGCGTAGCGGAGTGGGCAAAACGGGAATGCCCAATGAATGGGTATAGTAGGGGGCGATGCGTTCCTGCGTCCAATGGAGCAACGGGGCGGGCACATGTACCAGCGCGACATCATCGGCAACGACGCGCGGGGCGAGCGTGGCGACAATGCCAGACCAGGGGAGCGTCCAGCGGGCATCACGGTTGTAGCTTGCCTCAAATTGGGGATAGCCCCACAAGCCCGCGCCCGCCCACACCAGCACCACCAACCAAGCTGGAATGCCCCACCGCTTAAGTTGCTCCGCTCCTAGCCCAAGCACCAGACACAGCGGCACCCAGTCCACCAGCACATAGCGTATGTGAATGAACATCCCCGTGCGGGCGTTGATGAGGAGCAACAAGAGCAAGGTGACAAGCCATGATCCGATGATCCATGCAGCGGCACGCCCGCGTGCCCACAACGAAGCCAGCACGAGCGGGGCTAAAATCGCCCACCCCTTCCCTTGCGAGGCAATCGCCAAGGCTTGCTCAAGGATGTGCGCGGTGGTAAAAACCCCATCGCGCGTGCTACCCCCGTTCACCGCGGTGAACATCCCCAACGCAACCTCCACCCAAGGCAGGTACAGCGCAACCGCCACCAAGCCTATGCCGTTCACCACCCACCAGGCGCGCCCTTTTTTCCCCCACACCAGATGAAACAATCCCAGCGGAACTAACGCCAAGACGGTTAAATATTGGGTGTAGACCAAGCCCGCCATTCCCACCACGAGGGCAAGCAACGCCCAGATGTGGGGGCGACGGACCATCACTTGCCAGTAGGCCCACAGCACCACCGCGTGAAGCCCCACCAACAGCGTATACATGCGCATCTCATGCCAGTAATGCCGATAGAACGCGCTCGTCGCCAGAATGACCGCCGCCCACAATCCGACCGAATGACCAAACAGCGTGCGCCCTGCCCGATAAATCATTGCCACCGAGAGGACACCCAACAGGAAGGAAAGCGTCCGCCCGCTGAACGGACTCCAACCGGTTAGCGCGTTCCAAGTTGCCAACAGGAAGGAATAGCCCGGGGGGTGGATGGGATCCACCGCTTTGATCTGTCGCCAGATTTCCAACAGCGAGAGCGGTTGGGCAAGGGGCACGCCTTCATAGCTCACCCCCCCCGCGTTGAACAACGACCACCACTCATCAAACCAGAGCGCGTCGGCGTTCAACATGGGGATGCTCCCCCACGCCACCACCAACAGCACCCCCACCAGAAACCACAAGTTAGCGCGCGTGAGAGGGGAAACGGGTTTCAGGATTGTGCTCCTTGTGTACTTCACAACATCGCTCAAGCGCGTCATAATTTACAACTTGACCGCGAATAATGATGAACAAGCCCATGCGATTTGAGCTATATACTGACAAAACCATAGCACAGTGTGTCCGACTGATCAACGAACGCCTCCTGCTGAAAGAAACCAAGTCGCGCCCCGCCATCGATGGTTGGGTGGACAAAAGCGGTAGGTTTAGCATCTCCATGCAGGGTAGGGTGTATAAGCGTTTCAACTGGCGCACGCGCATGCGCGCCCACATCGAACGCCAAGCAGGGCTTTCCGTCGTGCAGGGGGTGGTCCCTAGCGGGCTTTCTCCCAACGGCATCCGCCTGGTTGTGGCGGGTTTCGTCATCTTCGCCGTCTACCTGCTCAGTCAGCAACAGGTGGTGGCGGCGATCGTGCTGGGCTTCATCACGTTTGGGATCACCATTCCTTTGCAAGGCGATTACAAGAATCATGATCTGCTGTTGTACGAACTTGAACGCACGCTTGAGGCAAAGCCCGCCCCGCCCAAAAAACCTGCCAAGAAATAGGGGGCAAGTTGCCCCCATGTGGCACCGCTGGTCTAGCTGATGAAACCCGTTTCCCGCAGGATGTCGCGCGCTTGGCTACGGTTGAGGTCAAGGTCATGGACGATGCTGTAGGGAAGGTTATGCTCGCGCACATATCTGGGCAGTTCAATGAGCGTCTCTTCCATCAGATCAATGGGCAATTGATCGAGCCGAACGCCCACATATTCAAGCGTGCGTCGAATATTTTGGATGTCTTGCTTGTGTAACGCGCCGGCAATCAAGATGCCCGGTCCCACCATGTCCGCATAGGGCACGGCTTGCCCGTCGGTAATCTTGGACTCGATGGCATAGGCGAAGTATTGCTCGCTCCCTTCTTGGGGGCGGTTGTGACCGAGCTGGTTGGTGAGTTGAACTTCGAGTGCCACCAAGTCCATCAGGTTGCGCAGCGCGTCCTCTTTGCCTTCTCCCACGCCCGCAGCAATCTGGAAAGCCTGCTTGGCGATGCCCGCCGCCACGCTTGCCGCCCATGCTTGATAGCGCGTGTCGGAGGTGTTCTTGTTGTGGTCGGCAGCATATCGCCAATCCAGCAAGCCCGTCACCATCGTCAACAGCTCAAGGATTGCCGCGCCGCGCACGCGCTTGGGTGCCCGCGCAATTACGCCCCAATCGAAGATCAACCGCTCAACGGGTCCAGTCGTGATGTATTCCACCACGCCCCCTTGACGCGCCGCCACCAACGCGGTGAAAAAGCCGTCCACA
>CAIRDJ010000433.1 GCA_903877335.1 uncultured Chloroflexota bacterium
ATGGGGCAATTCAAGCGATTCGGCATCATCGTTGACCGCCAAGCGATTGCCCTCGCCATCAAACAGCATGAGTACCATATCAGTGGTCGCGTTCGAGGCAGTGAGGTTCACCGTTTGATTTTCTACCCCTGCAAAGCGCATCAGTAGCATAGGGGTCTGCATGGTCAAGGTGGTTTCAAAAGGCACGCTCCCCAAATCCAACAACGTGGAGGTGACATCCACAGGTTGGGGCATCAGTGCTCCCTGTACGCTCAGGTTATAGCTCACCACTTCTGCGCCAAAATCAGGAACGTAGCCATCAAGGTGCAGGTACGATGTCGCCAGCAAGAAATGCTCACCGCTTTCTGTCGTGTCCACTGTCAAGCGCGAGGCGTAATCGGTAGCATCGGGGGCATCGTCATTCACGCCCAAAACTTGACCGCTTGCGCTAAAGATCACCTGATATGGGTCTAACGCACTTTCGGCGAGCGGACTCATCTCGCTGGTGATGGTTGCGCCCGATTCGGCATAGAAGCGGTATAACCGCGCGGTGGATTGTGGGGCGAAGGTATCCGAGCGTTGTGGTGCGGTGATGAGATCGGTCAAGGTGGAGTCTTGTGCCTGTGCAATCCAGGGCATAAGCGCGACGATAAACAAAGCCAGTGCGAAACGTTTCATCTTTGGTGTCTCCTAATTCAACAATCTACGCTAGGTAAATTATCCCACGAATTGCCCGCCATCAACATGAATTGCCTGCCCATTCATGAAACTTGCCCCTTCTGAGCATAGGAATAATGCCACCTGTGCCACTTCATCCACATTGCCCAAGCGGTGCAACGTGTTGGACTGGGGGTTCAACTCATATCCGAACGGGACATCCACATTCCCATGGCACAGCGCATGAACCCGTACCCCATGCCCCCCCAGTTCATGTGCCAGTTGACGGGTGAGTGCCACCACGCCCCCTTTGCTGGCAAGGTAACTCACGCCATCGCTTGCCACACCAAAGCCTGCCAAGTGTGAAGCCAAGTTGATGATGACCCCGCCCCCCTGTTCAACCATCACACGCCCCAACAATTGCGACATGAAGAACGTCCCCGTCAGGTTGACCTCAATCACCCGTCGCCAATCCCATTCATCTAACTTGAGCGCGTCTCCTCGCTTCAAAACGGCGGCAGCATTCACCAGAATATCCACCTTGCCCAGTTGGTCGCGTGCTTCCTCAATCAAGGCGGAGGCTTGATAGCGGTTGGAGATGTCCATCTGATAGCCAAACGCCCGCCCCCCTGCCGCGCAAATTTCCTGCGCGACTTCATCGCACGTATCTGGATTGATGTCATTCACGCAGACGTGAATCCCCACTCGCCCCAATGCCAACGCAATGGCGCGTCCTATTCCTTCTCCGCCCCCTGTCACTAAGGCGGTTTGATGTCTCAAGGCGAATTGTACCTGTGTCATAATGAGCGATCCTTGTTGCTTCCATCAATGGGAAAAGTTCCCCACCAGCATTGTGCCACAAATCCCCGTCAACCACACCAACCACCCCATACCCTGCCACAGGCGTTTATCACTCTATCTTAACCAGAAAATAACGCTGACAGCATCAACAAGGTTGCTATACTTAACATTCACAGGTTCAAAAGAGGAAAAACTTATGACTGAAATTGGCACCCCAACCCATCCCCTCCGTGTAGCAATCATCGGTTCCGGACCGTCAGGGTTTTATGCGGCGGATGCTTTGTTGAATAATGCGTTAGGCTTGACCGTTGATGTAGATATGTTTGAACGTTTAGTCACCCCCTATGGGTTGGTGCGCGGGGGCGTTGCGCCTGACCACGCCAAGATCAAAACCGTCACCAAAGTCTATGACAAGATCGCCCAACACGAACGCTTTCGCTATTTTGGCAACGTCACATTCGGGAAGGACGTGTTACACGCCGACCTCACTCAACATTATCACCAAGTGCTATATGCGGTGGGGGCATCGGTCTCGCGTGGGTTAGGCATCCCTGGCGAAACCCTAAGCGGATGCTATGGAGCAGCAGAGTTCGTCGCATGGTACAACGGGCATCCGGATTACCGCGATCTACAGTTTGATCTTTCGCACCACACGGTGGCAGTAGTGGGGAATGGTAACGTGGCGATGGATGTCACGCGCATTCTCACCAGC
>CAIRDJ010000434.1 GCA_903877335.1 uncultured Chloroflexota bacterium
CCCCTCACCGCCAATCATCACGGGGTGAATGCCACCCTAGGGGTTCTCATCGCTGCCAAAGAAGCGCGGGTGCGCCGTGTGATTTATTCGGCTTCGTCGGCGGCATACGGAAATGTCACCGAGCAACACATCAGCGAAACCAGTTTGCCCGCCCCCATCTCTCCCTATGGGGTGGCAAAGCTAGTGGGTGAATACTATTGCAAGGCGTTCTATGCGTCGTATGGGTTAGAAGCGATCAGCTTACGCTACTTCAATATTTTTGGCTCTCGGCAAGACCCCAACTCCGCCTATGCCGCCGTGATCCCCAAGTTCATCACCACCATGCTCAAAGGAAAACGCCCCACTATTTTTGGGGATGGGCTTCAAACCCGTGACTTCACCCATGTGGATAACATCGTGCATGGCAACTGGTTGGCATCGCAAACCACGCATAGCGAGGCCTTCGGCACTGTGCTGAACGTGGCAACCGGCACCAGCATTAGCGTGTTAGACATGCTCCAAGCATTGAACAATGTACTGGGCACGGACATTCAACCCATTCACGCGCCTGTTCGCGCGGGGGATATTTTGCATAGCGGAAGCGACATCACCCTAGCGCAACAATATTTAGGGTTTCAACCGATTGTCGATTTTCAAGAAGGCATCCAGCGAACCATTAATTGGTATCGACAACAACCATGACAATTCATTTACGCGCCATCGGGTTGTTAACTTATGTGTAACCTAGCCTGTACACAACTCGCGCAACTGCGCAACATTAAGAAATCAAGAATACTTTATTATAAATTTAACATGAAAAAGTTTTTACTGTGTAGCATATCTGCCAATCTTATGTAACTCTATAAATTACTACAATGCTTATTGTTTCAACCCCCTATTGGAGTTAAATCATGCGTGGATGGATTTTATACAAGCAATCCAATGAGGAAAAACTCAAAGAAGATTATGAAATTAGTCGATTTGTTGAAACAGCAGCAAGGGAAAATATTGAGCTTAAGATCGTCAAGCCGGAGCAACTTGAACTGATCGTCACCCGTGATGATCGTAAAAGTATCTTGCTTGATGGAGAGGTGACGCCACTGCCAGAATTCTTGCTTCCACGCATGGGGGCAGGCACGAGTTACTTCGCGTTGGCGGTCATTCGTCACCTTGAGCGCTTAAACGTGCGAGTGCTGAATACAGCACAATCCATCGAAGTTGTGCGCGACAAATTATATACCCAACAAGTTTTAGCCGCCAGTAACCTACCCGTACCCAAGACCATGTTGGTTAAGTTCCCAGTCAATGTGGATTTGGTTCAAAAACAACTTGGATTCCCCGTGGTGGTGAAAACGCTAATCGGTTCACTCGGCTCTGGCGTCTATCTAAGCGATGATCGCACTAACTTCGAGGACATGATGACTTTCATTGAGTCCTCGCACCCAAACCACAATATCATCCTACAGGAGTTCATCTCTAGTAGCCGTGGGCGCGACTTACGTGTTGTGGTCGTGGGCGGGCGTGTGATCGGTTGTATGCAACGTAGCGCAACGGACGGTGGCTTTCGTGCAAATGTTGCGCGGGGTGGCGCGACGACACAATTCCCCCTCACCAACGAAATTGAGTTACTGGCACTAGAAGCAACACGCATTGTCGGGTTAGACATTAGTGGCGTAGATTTACTGTTTGATGGTGACCATTTCAAAATCTGCGAAGTCAACTCTTCGCCACATTTCAAAGGTTTAGAGTCTTGTCATCAAGGGTTGGACGTTGCGAAAGAAATCTACCAATACATCCACTTCCGTTTGGGTAACGTTGCCACGTTCACCAAGTCTTCTGCTTCGCTCGCCCATTCTGAAACACCCTCCTAAACAACCCATGCCTTGCTTTCTATTGCCAACTCGCGCGAGGTGGAGCACTTGTCAAAAATGGCTCACCAGTTAAAGCGGAAGATGGATATTCTCTCACGGTTATTGAATTCAAAGTCAAGCGCATAAATCACCGCTTGACACATCAACTCACTTGAAATCATCATATATAAGTCAAAAGCCAACACCAGAATAACATTATTGCTTCAAGGATTTCAACATGACACAACAAGATTATTTATCGGTTCAGCCCGTATACTTCGGGCCAGAAGACTTACGAGTCGAAGACCTCGATGCGGTCTGCTCTAAAACTACACAGCTAACGGACTTTCCACTAGCAATGTCGGTTGAGAAGAACGTTCTCATCTATGATGGCGACACCATGAGAAGCCAGCTCAACAATCCCGCAGATGAAGCGCGTTTGAAAGCGGAGTGGTGCCATGCTTTGCGGGAAGGACCGGGCGTGTTTGTGGTCAAAAGAGGCTATCCCAATACCTCGATCATTGATCGCTCTACGGATTTGTTCCGTGTCATCGTGGCGGAGGAGAAAGCAAAGGGTCAAGGGCAGGGAGATCACTTCGGCAAGAATGAGCGCATTTGGAACGCAATCGAGAAAGTGTGCTTAAAAGACCCCAACCTGTTCATTGATTACTACACCAATTCCATATTGGCAATCGCCAGCGAATCTTGGCTAGGTCCGTTTTATCAGATCACGGCGCAAGTCAACAATGTCAAGCCGGGAAGCAAAGCGCAGTCCACTCACCGCGATTATCATCTGGGCTTTCAATCCGCTGGCACGGTTGCACGTTTTCCCGCCCATGCTCAAGTGATGTCCCAATACTTAACGCTGCAGGGTGCGATTGCCCATACCGACATGCCCATTGAAACCGGTCCGACCTTGATTCTTCCCTACTCGCATCAATTCAAAGCGGGCTATCAAGCATACACCTTCCCACAATATGATGCGTACTTCCAAGAGCACAAGGTGCAACTGCCCCTCGACAAGGGGGATATGATTTTCTTCAGTCCGGCGTTATTTCATGGTGCTGGGTCGAACCAATCGCAGTCCGATCGCATTGCTAACTTGGTGCAAATTTCTTCTGCATTCGGTCGCACGATGGAAACGGTCAACACCACGCGCATGGTCCTAGCCATCTACCCCACGCTCCTCACTCGCCTGGAGCAAAACACCCTGACCGAGCACGAACTCCACCATTTGGTGGCAGCGGTCGCTAACGGATATTCG
>CAIRDJ010000435.1 GCA_903877335.1 uncultured Chloroflexota bacterium
CGAAGCGATTGCCCGCTTTTTGAATGAAGTCAACTCTTCGGCAGTATTCGTGAATGCGAGTACACGCTTCAATGATGGGGGGGCGTTGGGCTTGGGCGCAGAATTGGCAGTCAGCACGCAAAAACTTCACACGCGCGGACCCATGGCATTGGAAGGCATGACCACCTACAAGTGGATTGTTGAGGGAGATGGCACGATCCGCGTTTAATCGTCACTTGACCGTGAGGGGCATCCGTCCCCTCATGATCCTTTGAATATGATTTTTAGAAATAGATGAGTATTGAACATGAACCTTGCTAAAACTTTAGTCATTGTGAATCCATACGCCGATAGCGGACGTGCTTATCAGCGTTGGCAAACGATTCATCCGCTTTTTCAAACCTACTTCCCCAATGCTTATGTTGTCATCACACAAAGCGCAGAAGAAGTTACTACCGCGCTACAGGCTGGGATGGCACAACACATTGAGCAGGTGATCGCTGTGGGTGGGGACGGCACAAACAATAGCGTGCTAAACGCCTTGCTCACTTTGGGAATGGGGCAGAAGGTTGCTTTTGGAATATTGCCAGTGGGGACGGGGTTTGACTTCACCCGACACCTCGACATTCCTAGTGATCTGGTGCAAGCCGTGCAGTGGCTTTCAAATGCTGTTCCCCAACCGTGTGATATTGGGCAACTGGTGGCGGATGATTCCCCCCCCCGATATTTCCTGAATATTGCCAGCATCGGCTTAAGCGGAGAAGTCAACATCCGCATGCAACCGCTTGCCCGTCGGTATCCTTGGACATTTCTTGCTAAAACGGTGGAATCCATCCTGTTCTATCGTAAGCCGAACGCGCGCATCTGGGTGGATGGCGAGCAGTGGTATAGCGGCAGAATTTTTCTTCTAGCGGTGGCAAACGGCTCGACCTTTGGGCGTGGCATGAAGATCGCGCCTTACGCCAGCATTCACGATCAACGTTTAGAGGCAGTCTTGGTCAAGGGGGTGGACATCCCCGTCATTTTGAGCGCATTATGGCGCGTCTATAATGGAAGCCACTTAACCCATCCTGCAGTGCAATATCGACGTGGGGAGGTGGTGGAGGTGCAAATTGAACACCAAGCCGAGAATTTTGAAGTCGATGGTGAATTGGGGCGGGGACAGTCCGTGCGCTACTCCCTCTTGAAGGATGCCATCCGTTTATTGGTGTCAATAAACAATAAAGGAACTTAATGCATACTTAATATCAAATTAACACAATGTGGGTTCATCAATAAACAAGAGCTTGTACAGTTGCGTTGGCTAGGTTAACTAAACCACGAAAACAAAGTCGAGCCAGTGAGTCACTCAAATTCAACACCCTTCCGAATGCCTAAATTAAAGATTAATCAAGTTGTCCTGCAAAACAACATTACAGGGTATCTTTTCGTTTCGCCGGCACTGGTCATCATTTTCATCTTTGGGTTGTTCCCGATTGGCAATGCGGTCTGGATGAGTCTGTATCGGTGGCGGGTGCGGCAAGGCGCGTTTGTTGGCATCAAGAACTATGCCGATGTGGTAGGGGATTGGTGGGGTGCGTTAGCGTTTTGCGTGGGGTTGACCGTGTTGATGCTTGCGTATTACGTTTGGAACAACGCCTTCAACCGACTGAGCGAGCGACGTTGGGTGGCTCAACTGGCTTCTGCGGTGGTCTTGATCGGGACGGCGTTCGGTTTGATTGCTTTCGGTTGGACGCGCATGATGCAGGTGGGCGATGTCGATTACTTGCATGGGTTGATCTACACGGTGTACTATGCGTTTGGCACCGTCCCCATTCAATTGGCACTGGGCTTGCTGCTCTCCTACATTCTTTACCAAAACTTATTCGCCAAAGAATGGTATCGAATGATTTACTTCGTCCCGTACATTACCCCAGTGGTTGCGTCTGCCGTGGTTTTCCGCCAAGTGTTTAGCTCGCGCGAGTCGTCTATTGCGAATCAAGTGGTGGGGTTATTCGGCATCGAGCCACTCAGCTGGATTGCTGAATCAGAGTCGCTCATCAATATTCTGTTCAACCTAAACCTTGAAGGGTTTTGGGCGGGTCCTAGCTTAGCGATGGTCTCGGTGATTCTTTTCAACATTTGGACGTATACCGGCTACTATACCGTTGTGTTTTTGGCGGGGTTAGGCTCTATTCCTGGTGATCTGTATGAAGCGGCGAAGGTGGACGGTGCTAACGATTGGCATTTGTTCCGACGCATCACCCTCCCCTTGCTCTCTCCGGTTACATTTTACCTCTCCGTTTTGGGGTTCATTGGGACGTTCAAGTCCTTCGACAGCATCTATGTAATGCGGGATCGGTTTGCCAAGGGGACAACGGACACCGCCAGCATTGTGATCTTCGATAGCTTTCGTACCGACAACAATTGGAGTTATGCTGCTGCACAAGCCATCATCTTGCTGTTGATTATCTTGGCACTCACTGCTGTTCAGCGTAATGTATTTGAAAGACGGGTGTTCTATGGATGATCTGGCACAACGTCAGCAAGTGCGTAGTCGAAGCGGATGGGGCAGACGTTTCGTCCTCCATGCGATTTTAATCTTCTTTGCCTTCGTGGCAATTGTCCCCCTGTATTGGGCACTGGCTTCGTCTTTCATGACGCTGGGTGAAACAATCAATCGCAGGTGGTTTCCGGATGTCAGCAAGATGGTGTGGGTCAATCCACAATGGACGACAGCTGACGGCACGACCTACACCGTGCCCGTCCCCATTCACGCCAATTACTTTGAGGCATGGGAACGTGGGCGGTTTGAACGCTATTTTTTGAACAGCGTCATCATCACCTTCTTGACCATCGTTGGCATGTTGCTCACTTCCATTCCGGCGGCTTATGCCTTTGCCAAGATTAAATTCTTTGGGCGCGATGTGTTGTTCAGCATCTTGCTGATAACCTTGATGGTGCCCGAGTCAATCACGTTGATTCCGAATTTCCGCATCATTCGAGGGGATGTTCTCCCGTTACCGCTCATCAACACGAGTGCCCCGTATTTTGAGCTAGGGGGAGTCAGTTGGGTGAATAAACTGCCTGCGCTAACGGTTCCCTTCATCGCCAGCGCGTTCAGCATCTTTTTGTTGCGCCAGTTCTTCACCACCATTCCTGATGAACTGTGGGAAGCGGCGCGTATGGACGGGGCAGGACACTTGCGCTTTCTCATTCAAATTGCCACCCCCATTGCTCGCCCTGCCATCACCACTGTTTCGTTGTTGACGTTCATTGGCAGTTGGAATGCGTTCTTGTGGCCTCTTGTGGTGACGACGGAAGAACGCTGGCGACCGATCATGGTGGGGTTGGATGCGTTCATGCAGGACGCAGGACCGGAACTCCATTTGTTGATGGCGGGCTCCATGTTTGCGATCGTTCCAATCTTGGTCGTGTATTTCTTCACACAGAAAACATTTACAGAGGGGGTTGCCACCTCTGGGTTGAAAGGCTAAACAGGGCAATACGGCTCTTCAGTGGTCGAACGGTGCCAGTCGGTGAGGGAGTGGGAACACGGTTGCACCTCATCGTGAAAGATACCAACAACATAATCTATAGGAGAATCTGTACAAATGTCCAAGAAGTTGATTTTCGTTCTCGTATTGGTCGTTGCCGCATTTGTGGCTGTTCCTGCTTTCGCACAAGATGCGATGATGAGCTTTGAAGAAGTTGATCCAACGGGTCAAACGGTTGTTTTCTGGCATCAACACAGCGGTGGGCGTGAAGAACAACTCCAACAAATCGTTGCTGACTTCAACGCTTCTAACGAATTTGGCATCACCGTTGAGGCACTCAACCAAGGTGGTTATGGCGACATCTTCGAAAAGATGTTGGTTTCTATGAATACTGAAGATGCTCCTTCTTTGGTGGTTGCTTACCAAAACCAAGCTGCTACCTATCAACTTGACAATGGTTTGATTGACATGACCGCGTTGGTTGACAGTGCAAAATGGGGTCTCACTGAAGAAGAGAAGGCGGACTTCTTCCCTGGCTTCTACAACTCTGACTTGTTCCCCAGCTTCGGCAACGCACGTTTGGGCTTCCCCCCCAACCGCTCTATGGAAGTGATGTACTTCAACACTGCATGGTTGAACGAACTCTCCGCTTCTGGTGCGATCAGCTTTGAAGGTGCACCCCAAACCCCCGAACAATTCCGTGAAGCAGCTTGTGCCGCCGTTACCAATCCCTTCTCTGGCGCAACCGGCGACACCGCAATCTCTGTTGGGTATCAATTGAGCATTGATGCTTCTCGTTTCGCTTCTTGGACGTTTGGTTTCGGTGGAGACCTCTTCAACTACGAAACTGGCGAATATGACATTGCTAGTGCCGCTGCCGTAGAAGCAATGACCTTCTTGCAAGGTTTGTTCGCTGATGGTTGTGCTCGCGGTCTTGAAGAAGATTACGCCGATCAGACCAACTTTGGTCAAGGTACAACCCTCTTCACCGTTGGTTCTTCCTCTGGCTTGCCCTTCTATGCTTCTGCAGTAACCGATGGTGCTGGCTTTGACTGGTCTGTTGCACCCGTTCCCTATGTAAC
>CAIRDJ010000436.1 GCA_903877335.1 uncultured Chloroflexota bacterium
CACCCTGCTTGATGCTGGAACGATAGCTATTGAGCTGTCGGATGGGGACATCATCCAGTTCCACGCTGTAGAGGGACGCGGCTAAATGGTCGAGCACTTGTTGCTCGGTAATGGCAAACCACCGCCAAACAATGTCGATCGTGGAACCCGCCGCTAAGGTGGTGGGGGGGGTGCCCAAGGCAGGGTTATCGCAGTAGGCGAGCACATCGACCCCCTTTTGCACGCTTGCCCCTCTCGCTTGTGCCGTTCCATTCATGGTGGCAACAGGAGAGAGCGTCAGTGCCTGTGTGGCAGGGGGGCGCGTGGCAGTGGGCACGATGAACCCGCTCAAGGCGGTGGCAGTTTGCTCAATCGAGAGCATATCAATGACGGGTAGCACGCTTGCGTCCACCGCTAACGAGCGGGTCGCGCTTGAAGTGGGGGACGGTGTGACGGTGTACCCGTCTGGCGTGGTATTCGCGCTGCTGGGTGGGAGCGTGGCGGACGCGCTCACAGGGGTGGGGGTTTGTGCGAACAACATCACGGGTGGGGTGGGGGTGGGCAACAGGCTCAACAAGCTGGCAGCAACCCAACCTTCTTGTCCATCATTCATTAACACATTGTACCAACGCCCGTCACTGCTTTGCCCCAGCACCTCCACGCGCGTAGTGGGTGCTAAGACAATGATGTCGCTGAAGTCCACCCCTGGACCGGAGCGCACATTGACATTCTGTTGAGCATTCACCATGGCGATGATGGGTGGTATGTCAGTGTGGGTAGGTGTTTCAGACGGGGTGGGGGGAATGGGCGTGAAAGTGGGTAGGGGCTTGCGCGTGGAGATAGAGGTGGCGGTTAGGCGCGGCGGTTGGCTTGCGATGGGTGCCAGCGTGGCAGTCGGAATCACCACGCGCTCTGGGGTAGCGGGAACAGGGGCGCATGCACTCAACATGAACAACACGAGAGGAGCAAGCAAGTTCAACTTCGGCATGCGGTTAGGTCTCCCTGCTGAACGCAACACATCATCACGAGAACGAGGACATCCCCTTAACCTTTCACCCGCAGAGATTGGCTTTGTACATCGTCAATGGCGTCTAGGGTATCTTGCAAGCCGGCGACTTCATCCTGAATCTCAAGTCGAAGGCGTTGGGTGCGGGCATTGTCTACATCCTTCGTGCCGATCAAGGACATCTGCGCATAGATCGTCCCCAAAGAAGCGAGCGTGCTTTCGAGCTGAATCTCCGCGCGTTTCATCCCTTGAACGGTTGCATCCAGATTAGACCGCTGCTGTTCTAGTTGCATAAGTTTACGCTCCAAGTCTGCCCGTACTTGCGGGTCATCCTCTTGTTGGATGCGCTTCTTGGTGTTGTCAATCTGTTGAGGGACGGTGCGACGGTCGCGCTCCACCAATTCATTCGCGTCCAACGTGTCAATGTGTTGTGCCAGACTGTACATGTGGGCGATCCAATTTTCGACATCATCAACCGTTTGGCTCAGGCTCATGCGCATAGCCCCTTGATGTTGCCCCACCAAGTCAAACATGCTGTTGCGATATTCCATGGCATCCCTTATGCGCTGGCGGGAAACTTCGTTCTGAATGCTGTTCAAGTCAACCTTGCGTTCAAGCTCGCGCACGACCATAGCCCGTATGGCTTGGGGATCGGTGACAGAGGCAACCACCCAAGCAATTTCTGCCAAGCCCCCGCCAATCAACCAAAACCAGGGTTGCCAAAAGTCAAAGCTAACGCTGTCGCCGGCAAATAAAAACAGGAGCACACTCACCGAAACAGTTAAAACCGTTTGCCAGCTCAATACTGAATTGCGTATCACAGCTTGAGTCGCACGTTGGCGAATCTGTTGATAAGGTGAAAGGGTCATAAATCCTCTTCTCTGGTAGCGCAATTTTCAAGGCATTTGCCGTTAGCAGCAACCTCTACCCATTATTGTACTGCTAGGCAAAAACAATGCTACAATAATCTTCATTGAACGTGGGAAGATCACCCTAGAAATTAGGGAGAGGGCAAACCCAAGATGCAACTGTACCATGAAAAGCAATACAATCGAATGCTCTACCTACTTGTGTTCATCTTGTTATTGGCAGTTTCTGCTTGGGTTGTCTTCGCCCAGCAGATAATCATGGGGCATCCCGTCGGCACGGACCCCGCCCCAAACTGGGCAGTCTGGTTGATTTTTGGCACGATAGGCATCGTGTTCCCGGCGTATTTCTTGTTTGTGCCGATGAGCGTTGCCGTGCACGCGGACGATATCTTGGTGCTGTTCCCGCCCTATCGTCGCGTGATTCAGTTTGAGGACATCACCGATGTGCAGATGCGCACCTTCAACGCCATTTGGGAATATGGTGGTTGGGGAATACGCTTCGCGTTCCCGTTATGGAAGCACAACATGATCGCCATTTCGGGCAACCAAGGGGTTGAATTAACGCTGAAGAGCGGTGAGAAGTTGATGATCGGGAGCACACGCCCAACCGAGCTATTGCGTGTCATTCACCAAAAGCTAGGATGGACGCTCTCGGAATAGGGCGTTTTGGGTGAATAACAGGCTTTTATTGCGCTTATACACATTCTTATACACATTGATGTAGACGAAGGTAATCATCATGAAACTGGTTTCTTTCCAACTTCCAACCCACTCCGCCACCCGTGCAGGGTTGTTGATTGAAAACAACATCCACCTATTTGATGACCACATCACCACCCTTAGTTTGATCGCGGGTGAAGAAAAATTAGTGGTCACGCCCGACATCATCTCGCTCGATAGGGTGACGCTTGCGCCACCGGTTCAACCCAGCAAGATCATCGCCATCGGGCGAAATTACTTAGAACACGCCCATGAGATGAAGCAAGACCTCCCCAGTCATCCGCTCATCTTTGGGATTTTCCCCAGCGCGTTGATCGGAAGCGGAGGGGTCATCCGCTGGAAGCGTGCCATCACCAACGAGGTGGATTGGGAAGGCGAATTAGCGGTTATCATCGGGAAGCCTGCTCATCGTGTTGCAGAAGCGGGTGCGCTCGATTATGTGTTTGGCTATACCATCGCCAACGATGTCACCGCGCGTGACTTGCAACACCGCATTGACAAGCAGTGGACGCGCGGTAAAAGCCTCGACACGTTTTGCCCGCTGGGTCCTGCCATCACGTTTGCCCGCGATGTGGAAGACGTGCAAAATCTGGACGTGACCACCACCGTCAACGGGGAGATCATGCAACACGGGTCAACGGCGGATATGATTTTTTCAGTGGCGTACTTGGTAAGCTACTGCTCACAGATGTTCACGCTGTATCCAGGGGATATCATCCTGACTGGCACGCCTTCCGGGGTGGGGGCAGGGCGTAAGCCTCCTGTCTTCCTCAAGGATGGCGATGTGGTGAGCATCAGCATGACAGGGTTGGGCACGCTGACCAATCCTTGCCAAAGCGAAGAATAGAGATTTGCCTGCTGGATGTTAAACATGTTAGACTGTTGCTAACACTTTGTTATTAGGGAAAGGATTTTGTGCATGGCTCTCATCGAAGAAGCATTTGAAATTAAACGCGCCATTACCAACAGCATCATGGCGAAGCGCAATGTAGTTGGGTTGGGCGTGGGCTACAAAAACCGACTGGGCGAATCCACTGGGGAAGAATCTGTGGTGATCCTCGTGCAACAGAAGAAGCCGAAAGCTGCCCTCACCGCTGATGATTTCATCCCACCCAGCATAGACGGAGTGAAAACAGACGTGATCGAAGTGGGCATTTTCCGCGCTCAAAACCTGCAACGGGGGCGGTTTCGCCCGGTGATGCAACCCGGCGTGAGCATCGCCCATTACATGGTGGGGGCGGGCACGTTCGGCGCGGTGGTGCGCGATGTGGAGACCAACGAAAAACTCATCCTGTCTAACAATCATGTGTTGGCAAACAGCAATGGCGCCCGCATTGGCGACCCGATCTTACAACCTGGCGCGTTGGATGGGGGGCTTACCCCTAGCGATGTGGTGGCGTATTTAGAACGCTTTCAGCAGTTGGCTTACATTGAGGATGGTGTGCCCCCTCAACCACCCGTGACCGTCACGCCCACCACCCCACCTGCCCCCGTCGCACCTACCGCCCCTGTCGCTCCGACTACGCCCACCACCCCGCCTACCACGTCCACCACTCCACCGACCGCGCCCAGCATACCTACCACGCCAGTTGCCCCCACACCTCCCAACGCGGAAAGCGCGTGTGATGTGGTCGAAGCAGTGGTCATTCTTGCAAACGTCATTGCCGCCGTGTTGGGGTCTACCAAGCGCGTCCAGTCGCTCTCGCTGGGGGCACAATCTGTCGCACTGGGGCAACCGCTTCAGGCGTATGGCGCAAGCCCTGCCGAAGTACCCATGATTCCAGCGGCTTCGTTGGACAATCGGTTGGATGCCGCGTTGGCTCGTCCCGCTAACCCTGCCATGCTCAGCGAGCAAATCCTCAATTTGGGCATCGTCACGGGAAGCAAGCTACCGCGCTTGGGCATGAGCGTCGCCAAGAGCGGACGCACCACCGGCTACACAACGGGCACTGTCACCCTGTTGAACGCCACTGTGAATGTCCAATATGAGACGGTGAAGGGCACGCGCACGGCTCGCTTTGTCAACCAAATTATTTGTAGCGGAATGAGCCAAGCTGGAGATTCCGGCTCGCTCGTGGTCGATCCGGCAGACCGCCAAGCCGTTGGCTTATTGTTTGCTGGCTCGCAATATGCCACGATTTGCACCCCGATCGACGTGGTCTTGTCCACCTTAGGAGTGACTTTTTAACCGTGTTCGATGCCGATTACATTGCAACTATTCAAGAAAAATATGCTAACGAGCTGTTGCAAAAGCCTAATGTGATCGGTATCGGAATGGGCATGGTGAAATCTGCCACCGCCGAAACAGAAGAGCTGGGCATTGTCGTCATGCTCTCTGCCGAGCAACCGCACAACTTGAGCGATGCCGAGCGCATCCCCAAGCGGTTGGAAGGCGTGACCGTGGAGGTGCGCGTGCTGGGAACTTTTAGCATCCTCTAGCCATTTCTATATCTGTAGGCTACGATGAAAGGCTACACATTGTGATGAAAGAGAACAGAAGGAACGCGCCGATGTCGTCCCACTGGTTAAAACAACTGTCCATTGCATGGATGTTCTTGAGCACCTTGGCATGTGCTTTGACTGCCCCCAGTACCCCACAGGGGGTGATTGGGGAGGTTGCCCCGGTGCCCAGCGGAGAGTTACAAGTGACGTTCGTCACGCCCTTAGAACAGGCAACCTACCTAGAAGGGGTGGCGGTGAATATATTGGCACGCATTAGCGGGGCAGGCACCGATATTGACCGTGTAGAGGTGTTGGTGGACAACACCATCATCGAAGCGCGTTTCTTGCCCAACCCGATGGGCACAGAAACCTTCACCTTCACGCACGCTTGGCAAGCAGTTGGGGCAGGCACACACACGCTATCGCTGGTCGTGTTCCGCTCAAACGGGAGCAGTAGCACGCCGATTTCGCGCACGGTTGAAGTGGCGAGCAATGCAGACAATACCCTGACTGTGGCATCGCAAAGTGACTCGGCAGATGCATCCGCTAACCCTATCGAGGTTATGCCCACCCCAAGTGATAGCACCTCAAGTGAACCCGCCCCAACCGTCCCCACCCCAACGCCGTCTGAGCCAACTGCCCTCCCCCCCACCGCCGCACCTGCGAGTGGCACCCCACAAGGGACAATTTTGGTAGGTTCTAATATTCGCAGTGGTCCCGGCACAGAATATGGCACGATTGGCTCGTATGGTGCCAATCAAGTGGTGGATGTTTTGGGCAGGTTGACGGACAACAGTTGGTTCAAGATCAAATACTACAACGGAGATGGTTGGATTGCCGGCACGCTCATCAGTGTGGCGGATGCCCAATCCGTGGCAGTGATAACCGCCCCCCCCACCCCCACCCCAACACCCGTTCCACCCACCGCCGCACCCCCACAAGGACCCAACCTCGCGTTTAACGGTTCGCCCTTGATTCAACCCTTCCCTCCCAAGTGTAAGGATGTCGTGGCGTTCTACATTCGCGTACAGAATAACGGGCAAGTCGCGTTGGGGTCGGGATGGGAAATTTACATTCGAGACATTCATGTCGCTTCAAACGCCATGTCAGAGTTCCGCGCGACGTTTGATAGCATCCCCGCTGGGGAATGGATTGAGTTGCCGGCGTTGTTCCTCTCGGTGGACACCAACTTCGACTCTGAGCATCGGATCGAAATCATCTTGGATGCCAAAAACAACATTGCCGAGATCAACGAAGGGGACAACATTCACGAAACCGCACGCTACACCCTCACCAAAGGGACGTGCTAACCTCCCCTGTACCGCGTTCCCCCTGCCAATGGGTGGGGGGATGCTACAACACTTGCTTAGTACCTTCCCCATCTAAAAGGATATTCCGATGAAATGTTTTGTGTTCGTTAGCCATGTGGTCAACTTCCAACGCTTTGTCTTGAGCGAGAGCTTGAACGAATTGATGAAGCATGCGGAGGTTGAGTTTGTGGTGGTGGATGAAAATGAAGGGGAGAGCGTTCTGCTTACAGAAATGCGCCGTTACCTTGAAGCGCACCCCCATCCCCTGCACACGCTCCCGACCGACCCCGCCCGCGAAAAGTATTGGAACTTCCTTTTTCGCTTGGGACGCTTCGCCTATGAATCTCGGAGTGATTCGTTCAAGATTCGCAACTCCTTCAAAGTCAATGACTATGTTGAGGCGCAATTTTCTATCATCTTAGCCCGTTTCACTTTTCCTGAAGTGGTGCAAGCACTGGGAGCAAAGATGGGCTTTCAGCGCGACTTGCTCGAGTTGGTTGATGAGCATCGTCCCGATTGTTTCTTGCTACCTTCGGCGTTATCAGAAGCAACCACGCACGATGTCTTGCAGTTGAGCCAAGCGTTGGGCATTCCTACCCTGCTGGCGCTGTTGGGTTGGGACAACGTTTCTAGCAAGGGGATCATCTTCAACCAACCCACCCATTACGCGGTGTGGGGGGGGCAAATGCGCGATTTTGCCGTGAACATTCAAGGGGCAAACCCCGATGACATCAGCATCATTGGTGCCCCACACTATGACCCCTATTTCTACTATCAACCGCAACAAGATTTGCGGCAACATTGGGGAA
>CAIRDJ010000437.1 GCA_903877335.1 uncultured Chloroflexota bacterium
AGAAAATTCTACCGTGTGGTTAAGTAGCCCGCATGATGAACACCCAAATATCACTTTGCAAACTCATGCTAACAGTGACAATCCCGGCGGTCAACGCGGTTGGGTACAGACGCATGTGCTAGACCTGCGCACGACTGACTTTCATGCACAGGATAGCGTGACCGGCTTAAGCGGAGCGGACTTGGCAAACTTTCAATTCTTTAGCGATCAGGCAGGACAGATCAACGTGGATGATGAACGCCAGTTCTTTGCGCTGCGCTCCAGCTTGCTGATAGCAACCGTGATGATTGTAGCGGGAAATCTGCTTTACCTGTTTGGGTGGCTCATACGTAGGAGAGGCAACTAATGTCGCTAGAGCAAATCGGGCTATGGGTGGGGTTCATTCTCACCCTGTTCGTCTATTCATACGTGATTGGGGATTCCATCTTCTATCGTCTCGCGGTGTATATCTTCGCTGGCTTAACCGCCGGTTTGGTGGCGATCATCACTTGGGATAGCGTGATTATGCCGTGGTTAAGCCGTGTGAACGGGGGTGAACCGCTGGTGCTCGTGATCGTGATGATCCCGATTGTGTTGGCAGTCAGCTTGATGTTGCGCCCCGTGCCGCTGGTATCCGGGTTGCGCAAAGTGACCTTAGCCTTCATCATCGGGGTGGGCGCAGCGGTGGCGTTGGTGGGGCAAGTGAGCGGGACGCTCATCCCGATCGTGATCGCCACCGGCACTCAGGTCAACCGCAACCTAATAACGGGTTTGTTCGGGGTGCTGGTTGTGGTGAGTGTGTTGCTAACCTTTCAACACATCGCCAACCGCTCCAATGACCAGATGGTGCGCCCTAGCCCGGTTGTTCGTGGGATGGGTTGGCTCGGTAGCTTGTTCATCGCCCTCACCATGGGGACGCTCTATGGGGCGGCGTTGGTTACTGCGCTCACGATTTTTACCCAGCGCGTTGGCTTTATGCTTGAACAAATCAGAACGTTGATCGGGAGTTAACGAGCATGACACAACAAACATCCATTCTTGCCGCCGACTTCGGAAGCATTTATACGCGCGTGCTGCTGATTGATGTGGTGGATGGCGAGTATCGCTTCATTGCCCGCTCAGAGGTGCGCACCACGGCAGGCTATCCCAGTTTTGATGTGCAGTTAGGCTTACGGCAAGGCATCCACCACATTGAACGGGTGACAGGGCGCACCCTCATCGATGCGTTCGGCAACATCATCACCCCCGAAGGCGAAAATCGCGTGGGGGTAGACCACTTCTTGACTACCGCCAGCGAGGGGGAACCGTTGCGCGCGGTGGTGGTGGGCTTGATAGCAGGCGTGAGCATTGAAAGCGGGTTACGCGCCACCGAAGGGGCTTACGTCCAAGTCCTAGACACCTTGAGCCTACACGATGGACACACCTATCAGGAGAAGTTAAACCTGCTCCTCAACCACAAGCCCAACCTGATCTTGATGACAGGCGGGTTGGAGGGAGGGGCAAAACAACCGATCTTAGAAATGATTAAACTGGTGCGCCAGTCTTTGAACTTGCTTCCGGAAACAGAGCGTCCTATCGTGATTTACGCGGGCAACAGTGCCCTCGTGCAAGCGACCAAAACGGACTTAGGAGAGTTAACCACGCTGTTGATCGCCGATAATGTGCGCCCCAGCATCGACACGGAAGACTTAGACAGCGCACAATTGCAGATTGCTTTCGCCTTTGATCGCCTCAAAATGACTCAAGGGCGGGGCTATGCAGAAGTGGGAGCCATGTCCAGCGTCGGGCTATTGCCCACCGCACACAGCTACCGCATTGTGACGGACTATTTGGGGCGTTCTCGTAAACGCAACCTCAAGAATGTGGTGGCGGTGGATGTGGGTAGTTCTACCAGCACGCTCGCCAGTTACTACAACGGGGATAACCATTCCACCATTCGCGCGGACATCGGTTTGGGGCGCAGTGCCATCCAGATTGTCGAACGCATGCCCATAGATTCGATCCGCCGTTGGATTCCGTTCGCGGTTGCAGAAGCCGACGTGCGGAATTACGCGCTCAACAAGACCCTTCAGCCTGCCACCATCCCCCTCACACGCAAGGATTTATACCTCGAGTACGCCTTATTGCGGGCCGGCATCGAGCATTTGCTGGCTAGCCAACGCCCTGAATGGCAGCACACGCCCCCACATCTGGATTGGATCATTGGGGCGGGCAGTGCCCTAGCAGGCACGGGCAACTATGGGCTAAGCTCGATGTTGTTGTTGGATGCCGTTCAACCGTCGGGGGTGTCGCAACTTTACACCGACCCCAACGGGCTGATACCCGCGATTGGCGCGTTGGCTTACATCGTGCCAGAAGCAGTCGTGCAACTTTTAGACGGAAACAACCTTGAGCATCTTGGCACATCCATTTCATTAGATCAGGCACCTCGCCCAGACCAAAAAGTCCTCAAGATCATCATTGATGTGGAGGGGCAAGAGATCACCCACACCATGAATGGCGGGGAATTGTTCGTTCATTCTCTCTCCCCCGGCAAAGTAGCCACCGTGCACGCCCTCGCACTGGGGAGCAACCGCATCGGCGGAAAGCAACAGGTGAAGTTTCAAGCGCAGGGGAGCTTTGCGGGTTTGATCTTTGATACGCGCGGTCGCCCGATTTCACTTTCGACTGACTTTGCCAAGCGGTCATCACAACTGGTCAATTGGCTAGCACAAGCCTCCCACATTGAGCCACAAGAATTCCCCCATTTTGAATTGCAACCGGTCGAAGAGCGCAACATGACCACATTGACCGAGCTACGGAATTCACAGATGAGCCAACTCGCCCGTCATGCATCAACAGAAGGGGTTGGGGATGCAACCTATCACGGTTGGAGCGGAAGCATCTTTGAAGGGGATGTTGCTCAGACAGATTTGAAGCGGTTGTTCAAGGAATAAGGAGACCCTCCCCATGATGAGTCAATTCACTTCCATCTCACCCAACCAACGCCTCGTCCTGCCCTACACACGGGTGAAGCGCGAGGTGCTGCTGCCTAACAACTTGATTGGGACCGTGTTGGTTCGGGTTGGGCAACAAGTTAACCCAAACACCGTGATTGCCAGTGGCAATCGTACCACTCAGCATCACCTGGTGAATTGTGCCGCAGAGCTGGGGTTGCGCCGCACAGCGAAACTAACCGATGTGCTCATGGTCAAATTGGGGGATGTGGTGAAGCAAGGCGAGGTACTGGCAGGGCAGCAACTCCAGCGTGGCAAGCGTTCCTTCGCGCCGGTTGACGGACAAGTGGTTGCCATTGAGGATGGTACGCTCATCATTCGCCAAATCATTGACCGTGTCGACCTATTGGCAGGAATGCGCGGAGTGGTAACTGATGTGCGTCCCGGTCGTGGCATCGAAATCGAAGGTAGCGGGGCATTGTTGCAGGGGGTGTGGGGCAATAACCGTCGCGCGGTTGGCTCGTTGCGCCTAGAGCCAGAGCGTGGCATCGAGATGCCACCGAATGAATGGCGTGGCACCATCATGGTGACTCCGCACCCCGTCACGGCGGTCACGCTGGTGCGCATGGAGCAGTTGCGCCTTGCGGGGTTGATCGCCCCCAGCATGGATTCCACGCTGCTAGAGGTCGCGTTACAATTGGAGCAAGCGATCTTGTTGACGGAGGGCTTTGGGCAGATGAGCATGCACAACGTGCTACAATCTAGGTTGGCGCACTTTGAGAAACGCTACGCCACAGTACAGGCGGTTTCACCTCGTTCGGTGGTCACTCGTCATCCCGAGGTCTTAATTGCAGTGGGGGCGACAGACGAAGAAGTCCCACTCTCTGAACCTTTGGCATCTCCTGAGGTGAGCGTTGGGGTGGCGGTGCGCGTCATTCGTGAACCGTATCGCGGGCAAATCGGCAAAATCATAGAAGTGGGGCGCCATTCCAGCGCCTTATCCAACGGACTAAGCGTGCCAGCGGCAGTGGTTAAGTTTTCAAATGGGCGCATTGAACCCATCCCCATGACAAATTTAGAAGTTTTCACCTAGATGAAGCGTGAAATGCGTCACGCAATGCTCGCTTTTAAGCTAGAATATCAACGGATGGGTTGGTTCACAACTTGCCTGCGCCCCTAATGCCATCCATACGAAAAGGACTATAGCATGAACGACGTAAAAAATGTTGATATGGGTAATGAAGATGATTTGTTTACGAACCCAGGAAGCACTGATGATACCCAATTAGGGTTGCATGGGGATGATTCCACGCTCGTTAACCAACCCACTCGTATGAGCGATGCGGGGGTTGTTGCTGCATCTGACTTCACCGACTTTGATGATGACTTCGCTAGGTTGAGCGAGGAGGGGTCTTTTGAAAGTGGGGCGGGGGAGAGCATCCCGCGCGGTGACATACCGTCATTGTTGTTTGATGACACTGCCGAGGAGAGTCAATCGCAAGGTGAGCGCGCGGATGAGGGCAGCGTCAACCGTTCCAACGGGTTCGTTGTCGGGGCTTTGTTGCTCGCGTTTTTGGGGACAATGGGAACAATTGGTTTTTTCGTCTATAGCAACCGTGGCAGTGGTTTTACGGATTTAGAACAAACCGCCACGTCGATTGTGCAAACCAACGCTGCTGTCTCGCTTGCAGGGCAACAAACTGGCACGGCAAAAGCGCAATTTGACTTGACGAGAACAGCGACGGAAACGCCCACAACCACCCCCACCAGCACACTGACACCCACCAGCACGCTAACACCCACCAGCACGCTGACACTCACCAGCACGCTGACACCCACCAACACGCTGACACCCACCAGCACGTTGACACCCACCAACACACCTACCGGCACACTGACGCCCGTCAAAACATTTACCAGCACTTCGACGCCCGTCAATACACCTACCAGCACACCCACCAACACCGATATGCCTACCAACACCTCTACACCCACCAACACCATCATGCCTACCAGCACACCTACACCCACACCGGATGCTACCGAACCAATCGCAGTGGCAATGGTGCCAAGCCAAACGCCGAGCGCACAAACGGTTGAGCCACAATCGCTGACGCTCACCGCTGCTGCGCAACCCACGACTACCCCTATGGGCATTTCTTCCGATATGCTCGCGCTGACCAGTACCGCGTTGGTACAAGACTTTTTGAACCTCACCGCGACGGCAGACGCATTGGCGAACCTCGGACAAGGCGGTGGCGGTGATGACGCCCTAGATGCCACCCCAACGGCAGAAATCCTCATACCGATCACCAACACCATCACCCCTGTAGCCACCACCCGTGTGCCCCCCACCAAAGTAACCGTGACCCCCGTCGCTACGACCGCCATATCAGGCACGACTACCCTACCCGATACCGGCTTGTTTGATGAATTTGGCGCAGGGGCGAGCTTTGGCGTTCTGTCGTTGGTTGCGGTTGGGTTGGTGGCAATGATCGTGGGAGCGCGTTACTTCCGCACCCGCAACGATGATGACGATCAAAACAACGCCTAAAAGCAGGGGGAAGAACCGATAAACGAGGGGCTTCGATGTCTTGCATGAAGCCCCATCGTTCTGAGGAGTGGTTTAGGACGGTTGTAGGATGGGTTGGCGTTCTTTTAAGATCATCGGTAGCCCCCCTTTAGGATTGAGCGTAACCAACGGGTTCAATTCGACTGAGTGCCCCGTCGGCAATGACAGTTGAAAACGACTGGCAATCGTCGCCAAAAGTAACTGTGCTTCCATCATGGCAAAGCTGTTCCCCACACACACGCGCGGACCGGTGCTAAAGGGAATGTACGCCCATTTGTTGATGCGCCCTTCGTTCTCTGGGGAGAAACGCTCTGGGTCAAAGCGAGTGGGGTTGTCCCAGTATTTTTCATTGCGCTGAATGAAGTAGGTATAGATGTTCAAGATTGCGCCTTTGGGTATCACTTCCCCTTGAATCTCAACATCTTCAAGTGCCTGTCGCCCGATCACCCAAGCCGCTGGATACAAACGCATTGCCTCTTTTAAGACCATGTTGGTATAGGTCAGTTGGCGCAAGTCTGCCAGCGTGGGAACGCGCCCACCCAGAACCGCGTCCAGTTCAGCGTGTAGACGTGCTTCCACTTCGGGATGTTCCGCCAAGAGCTTGAACGTCCAACTGAGCGTGTTGGAGGTGGTCTCGTGACCCGCCAGAATGAGCGTGACTGCTTCATCACGCACGTCTAAATCACTCAAGCGGTTGCCGTCCTCATCCGTTGAAAGCAATAACATTGCCATCAAGTCTCCATTGTCGCCCCCATTAGCACGCCGTTGCGCGATCATCTCATAGATGCGTTGGTTAAGTTTGTGCGTGACTTGGCGGGTAATGATGCGACTAGGGGTGGGAAGCCAACTGGGGAAGAGTTGCTCCACCGCGATTCGTTGGAATTGCTCGATAACCCGGTTGATCAAATTGATGTCTGCTTCAACTTCGGTGCTGAAGAGCGTTTTAGCAACAATCCTCAACGTTAGAACCATCATGTCGTGACTCACGTCACGCTGTGCGCCATCTTCCCAAGTTTGCATGAGCTTCTGGGTGGCGTCTACCATGGTCTCGGCGTAGGCGTGAATCCGTTGCGCGTGGAAAGCAGGAGCAACCAACTTGCGATGTTCCCTCCAGTGTGCGCCGTCGCTGGTGATAAGACCACGCCCCAACACCATAGCGATGCCCCCCTGCTGATCTCGATAGCCGGGGTCTTTGTAGAACGAAGAGGCTTTTTTGACCAGAATGTCATGTGCAACTTCGGCATTGGCAACGTTGTATAAGCGATCGCTTCCCCATTCTATCCAATTGAAATCGCCAAATTGCTCAAACATGAGTTGATTCTGATGTATGAAGTTCGTGGTCAACACGTCATAGATGAACTTCCCACGCTGGGGAAGGGTCTTCATGGATCCTGCATAGATAGAGGTCATACTGATTCACCTGGTTATTTATCGTACATTCTGTATGATAGAGAGTATAAAGTAGCTTAAAGCAGAATGTCAATTTGCATTTCATTCAGTGTGTATGATTGTAGACAGGTGTCTATTTATGAACCAGCAGGACCCGCGCGCGCGCCGTACCCGTCAACTGCTCTTTGAGACGTTGGTACAGTTGATTGTTGAACGCCAAGAATATGATCCGATCTCGGTCAAAGACCTTGCTGACCGCGCCGAGATCAGTCGCTCCACCTTTTACATGCACTTTCGGGACAAGGACGAGCTTCTGTACGAGGTGCTCAGTGAGACCTATCTGGAGTTGATCCGCAAGAATCACACCGATGCCACGCATGTCGTGCTTGATAATTGCATCTGGGATGACTTCTTGCATGTGGCAAGCCACGCCGATTTCTATCGGGTGATGTTGGGTGAAAAAGGAAGCGCGGCAGTGTTACACCGCATTTGGCAATTGCTCGCCAAGTTAATCATGGACCTGAGCGACGACACGCAGTCGCTCTCCCCGCAGGTTCGGGACATGCTTGGTTATACGTTAGCCGGCGCACAAATCGGCATCACCAAGTGGTGGCTAGAAAACGACATGGTGTTCACGCCCAAACAGATGGCGCAACACCTCTACCAACTTTCAACAAGTAGCTTGCTGACTTTCTTGCCGAACCTAACCACCGAGTGAGCCATTTTGGAAAATGGGTTGTGCCAAATCCAAGAGTTGGGCGCGTCGTTCGGCGGGAACTTGTTTGCTGATGAGATACCGCTCTAACAATTCGCTCTCGGTCAAGGATTCGGGACTGGCATCCAAGCGCAACCGCGCGGGCGAATCCACTTCTTTACGCACAGCAGCAACGAAGAACACGCCCCGATTGCGTAGCTCACGCTGAATAGTTTGCTCATTGAAGCGTGCTTCGTTCTCGACAGAGAGTTGCAATTGCACCCGCACAACTGCCTCTTGTAGGTTGTGCTGGCGGATGAGGTCGATCACTTTTTGGGTGGGGTCGGCAGATTGGCGCAAGTCTGCCCGCAAGGTGACGAAGGGGCGAGCAGGCAACGGATGAAAGTCCCAGACGGTGTTCTCGCGTTGAAGCCCAACCCAGCAAAACCCTTTCGGATCTCCCTCTTCGCCAAAATCAATGCGCTCCATGCTCCCGCTGTAGACAACTGGGGGGGCATCGTCCCGATGGTGGGTGAGGTTTTGGTGCTTGTGAATGTGCCCCAGCGCGACATAATCCCAGCGTGGATCAGCAAGTGTGGACAAGCTCAAGTTGATGTCGCGCCCCACCATGATCTGGCGTTCGCTCCCCAACAGTGCCCCGCTCACGGTGAAGTGCCCCGTTAGCAGGCGGGGCATATCCATCTGGTCAGCATCGGTTGCCAGTTGCTCGATGCGCACCGCTAACACGTCTTGCATCATCTGGTCAATTTCGGCGATGGTGAAGCCTGTGGTGCGAACCCCCTGCAGTAGCATAGAGCGCATCGGGTAGGGAATCGTCCCGACGGCAACCTCTCCGCGCTTGGTTTGGACGTGGTGAAGCTCAATCTCGTTGGCGAGGATCACATTCTTGACCGAAAGCACATCATAGATCTCAAGCGTGCTGGCACGGCGGGCGTTGGGTTGTAAGTCGTGGTTGCCCTCTAACAGGATGACAGGGGCAAGGTCTGCCAAGTCGGCAATGCGATAGGCAAACTCGCGCTGATAGGTCGGGTTTGGGGTGCGCGTCTTGAACGCATCCCCCGCAAAGACCGTCAGGTCAACATCGTTGGCGCGTGCAAATTGAATCATCTCATCAAACCGTCGCAAGAAATCTGACAGGCGACTACTTAAGCCGGTCTGATCATTGCTACGCCCGTAGTTTTCCATGCCGATGTGTATATCGGCGAAGTGTAAAACGCGGATGGGTTCACCCATGCCAACCTCCCTTAATTTTAGCCCACCCACTCGTTTTTACCTTGCGACACAACACGAGGGGGTACACGCCCGTTCCCACCCCCATTTTGGGGAGGACTGTGGAAAAAGAAACCATGCCAGAAAACTGAACTACCCCCCTAGCATGGACAGGATGCTTTGCCCAGCTAGCACCGTCCCATACGCCAACGCGCCAAAATAGATGACGGTTGCTAACATGGAAAGGTATCCGCCCAGCACCAACAAGCCATCTTTTTGTAACATGCCCAACGCCAACAGCAATATTGCCAACCCCGGCAACGTGTTCGAGAAGGGAACTAGCCCCAGTGGGAAGATGAGCAAAACCCCACTAAACGTTAACGCCAACCCCGTGACCAAGTTCCCGCGCGAGAAGAACTGCATGCGCGGGTGGGTGATGCGGTCAATGCGTGCAAACAGGCTTAGCCCACGCTCCAACATGGGGACCAGGTGTTCACGCTGAATGGGTGCATCCAAGATGCGCTGTGGCAAATAGGGCAACCGATTGAGCGTCACCCCCACGCCAATCAAAATGATGACCGATCCGAAGATGGTACTCACGCCGGGGATGGAAACCGGGAATAAGAACGGGATTACCAAAATGGCGCAAAAGAAGAGTAGCCCTTGCTCCCCCACCAGTTCTAACAATTCCCCCAACTTAATCTGTTGGCTAGTGATGCTGTTCAACGTCTTTTGTAAGGCTTGGGTTAAAGTATCACCCGTGTTCTTGAATTTCTGATCCATGTATGTCGTCCATCCTTGTTGATGACTGCGTTCGCAAACACGCTATTCTTGTGGAAAAAAAAGGTTTATGTAAGTGTGGCTTTTTGAAGATGGACACAAACCGACCCATCCAACACGTATTATGATTAGAAAGGGTGTGCTAGAATGACCCCAACGAAAGCATGGAATTCATATCAACTTGCCTATGCCAACCCTAACCTGTGTCATTGAACGCATTACTTTCTTTAATGAGGAGAATGGCTATAGTGTCTTGCGCGTCACCCCAGAACAAGCCAAAGCCGTGCCCGAAGATGCGTACAACCAAGAGGGCATGGTGAATGTGGTGGGGGCATTGCCTCGCTTGAGCGAAGGGGAAGTGATCGAGTTTAGTGGGGACTGGGTGACAGACCCGCGCTATGGGATACAATTCAAAGCCGTTACTGCTGTTCCCATTTTACCCACCAGCAAGCGTGGGATCACTCGCTATCTGTCTGACCTGGTGGATGGCGTGGGGAAAAAGACGGCACAGAAGATTGTTGACCATTTCGGCGTGGAGACGCTCACGGTTTTGAACACCGCCCCCGATCGCCTGTATGAGGTCAAAGGCATTCGCACCGAGCAGGTAGCGGACATCATCACCACGTGGAAAGAAACGCACGAAGAACGAAGCGTGATGATCTTCTTGCAACAATACGGTGTCACCCCCAACCTCGCTAAAAAAGTCTATGATGCCTACGGAACGCACACCATTCAACAGGTGCAAGACAACCCCTACCGCTTGGCAGACGACATCTATGGGGTAGGTTTTCAAAAGGCGGATTCGATTGCCCAAGAGATGGGGATGAAGGTCAATAGTGCCGAGCGCGTGGGGGCAGGGTTGCGCTTCGCCCTAGAACGCCTTGCGCTGGACGGGCACACCTTTGCCCCGCGCTCGGTCTTGATCCAAACCACGCAAGAGCTACTGCGCATAGACGATGATCCCGACTTGGTGGATGGGGTGATTGCGCAAGAACTCCGCCAAAACCACATCTATAGCGAGACGCTCCACACGCGCGACGGGGAGGAGATAGAGGCAATCTATACCTCGCTATATTATTACAGCGAGCGCGGAACAAGCCGACTCTTACAGACGCTCCTACAGCAGGATTCACGCTTGCTCAAGAGTACCCCTCCTGACTTTGACCTTGACGCTTATCTCAATGGGTTGATGGACGATTTCGAGGTGATGCTGTCTGCCCAGCAACTGGGCGCGGTGAAAGCCACCTTACTCAATAAGGTTTCCGTGCTGACGGGGGGACCGGGCACGGGTAAGACCACCACGCTACGGATGGTGATTGAAGCGGTAGAAGGCTTGAGGCACCGTGTGGAGGTGGCAGCTCCCACCGGACGCGCCGCCAAACGCCTGCAAGAAGCGACGGAACGCCCCGCCCGTACTATCCACCGCATGCTTGGTTTTCAACCACGTGGCGGCTTCACACATGATGAAAGCAATCCGCTTGAGGCAGATCTGCTGGTCTTAGATGAAACTTCCATGCTCGATCTGATCTTGTTCTACCATGTGCTGAAGGCGCTTCCGCCCCATTGTCACCTGTTGCTGGTGGGGGATGTCGATCAGTTGCCGAGCGTGGGGGCGGGAAATGTCCTGCGCGATGTGATCGAAAGTGGCATCGCCCATGTCACCCGACTGGAGACGATCTTCCGCCAAGATCAGCGTAGCCATATCGTGGTGAATGCGCACCGCATCAATCACGGGGAAATGCCCCACTTGAACAATGACAGCGACGACTTCTTCTTCTTTGGGGTGGAAGATGCTAACCAAGCAGGGGAGCGCGTGGTGGACGTGGTGGTGAACCGCATCCCCAATCGTTTTGGCTATGATCCCCTCGAAGATATACAGGTGTTGGCACCGATGTATCGTGGGGTGGCGGGGGTGAATACGCTTAACGAGCGGTTGCAGGCGCAACTGAACGGCGACCCACGCTACTTTGCCATCAAACATCGTGGGACGATCTTCCGCGTGGGGGATAAAGTCATGCAGACCCGCAACAACTACGACAAGGGCGTATTCAATGGGGATGCCGGGCGCATCCATAGCATTGACGACGAAGAGAAAGAAGTGCATGTGTTGATTGACGGCGGGATCATCACCTATGAATATAGCGAGCTAGATGATCTGATCTTGTCGTATTGCATCAGCACCCACCGCAGTCAAGGGAGCGAATTCACGGTGGTGGTCATGCCCGTCTTGGCGCAACATTACATGATGCTTCAGCGCAACTTGCTGTATACCGCCATCACCCGCGCCAAAAAGTTGGTGGTGTTGGTGGGCACGCGCCAAGCCGTCGGCATAGCGGTCCAGAACAACAAAGTGACCGAACGCTACAGTGGCTTGGCAACGCGCCTTTCCGCTTGGTTGCCATGAGAGGAACCCGTCCATGACAGTGATTGAAGATCAATTGCGCGATTTGGCTTTAATCTATCGAAAGAAATTGCAAGACCGTATGGCAGAACGCGAGCAGGAAATGCTGGCAGACGATACGTCGCATCATTTGATTTATCAGCTGTTGGGTGTTCCTCCCATAGAAGGCAATAAGATTGATCTCTATCAGAACATGGGGCGGTTTCTCTATCGGTATGCGGGGGCGTTTTTAGAGAACGCCAGCAAGTTATGCTTCATAACGCGCTTTCCCAATGCAGTCAGCACACGCATTCCGAATCCGTTCGGGAGACGCCCTGCCACGTTTGAAATTGATTGCCTCATTGAACAACGTGCCTATGAGATTAAATGGCGTGACGCAACAACCGATGGGGATCACATCATGAAAGAGCATACACGCATCCGCGCAATTGCTCATGCTGGGTATCAACCCATCCGCTTGATGTATTATTATCCAAACCGCGCCCAAGCCATTAAAATTCAATCCGCCATCGCCGATCTCTATCGCGCCAACGGAGGGGCATACTACTATGCGGATGCAGCATGGGAGCATATTCAGGCGGTAACGGGGGTGGATCTACTTGGTATTCTACGACGTTTAGCAGAAGAGGTGGAGTGAGGCGATGTTGAATCAAATTCATCAAGGTGACTGCCTAGAAGTGTTGGCAACCTTGCCCGAAGATTGTGTTGACCTAGTTTACTTAGACCCCCCTTTCTTCACACAACAAACCCAGACACTACGCTCCAAAGCCCTACAAGTTTATGCGTTTGAAGATTCATGGGATTCTATGCCAGCATATCTTGCCTTTTTGAAAGAGCGAGTGTGTGCCGTGCAACGGGTGATGAAACCGCACGCCACCCTGTTCCTACATTGTGATCGCCATGCTTCGCATTACATACGGGTGATGTTAGATGAGGTGTTTGGTTATGATCGTTTTGTGTCAGAGATCATCTGGACATATCGTCGCTGGTCACATTCCACCCGCGCCCTGTTGCCCTCGCACCAAACTATCTTCATGTATGCCAATGGGGATGATTACACCTTCAATGATATTTTCCTCCCCTATTCCGAAACCACCAACCTTGACCAAATCCTGCAAAAGCGCGAACGTAACCCACACGGAAAGACCGCTTACGTACACGATGAACAGGGAGAGATCATCTTAAATGGCGAAAAGAAGGGGGTGCCCCTGTCTGACACATGGGATATTCCCTATCTAAATCCCAAAGCGAAAGAACGCACAGGCTACCCCACCCAAAAACCTCTACTCTTGGTAGAGCGGATTCTTCAACTTGCCAGCCATGAAGGCACGTTGGTGTTAGATCCATTTTGTGGGAGTGGCACCACTTGCGTGGCGGCACATCTTCTACAACGACATTACATCGGGATAGACCAATCCCCCGCTGCCGTTCATCTCACCCGCCAGCGACTAGAGAACCCGATACGCACTCGCTCCGCCGTGCTGGAACAAGGGCGCGAGGCGTATCACAACCTACCTGATTATGTGGTCAACATTCTCAATACCCTTCCTGTTAAGCTGGTTCAGCGGAACAGTGGGATTGATGCTCTGTATGATTCCTATGTCGAGGGGAAACCGATTGTCATACGGGTTCAACGGGAGGGCGAGTCTATCCACCACGCCATACAAAAGCTCCAACAAGCGGGTGCCAAGAAGCATGCCTATGCCATGATCTTGATTGCGCAGGAGCGGTATCAACCTATGCTGGAGGGGTTGGCAGAATTGCCCTCCAGCGTGATTGTCGTTGAATCGCTACCCTTGATGATCCAACAACAATTACAAAGACTAGAGGAGGGCATCCCATACTAAGGCGCGATGAAGCCGTTTTGCTTGAGCCATTGCACAAGCTGGGGTTCGTAGGGTTCGGTAATCATTGAACCGCGATTGACCCCTTGAGGGCTACGTCCCTTCTCGAGTGGGGTCGGTTCATACAGGGGCAAGTCGCTGGCAGGCTCCGCCACAACGAGCGTGGGAATGGACAGAAAGCCCGTCCAGCGCAACACCCGTTCTCGCGCTTGTGGGTCGCGGTCGATGTAGATTTCACGATAGGGAATGTTGTACTTATGGAGCACGCGCGTTGCAATGAAAGCAAACGGACAACCCCAAGTACGGTTATACATCACCAGTTCTTTATCAGTCATGCTGGATTGGTTCCTAGGAATAGATCAGTAATTATTGGCACCGTGACCAAGCGGACACCCCCGCGCCTTACCCTAATTGCTGTAAACGCGCGTGCAACGAGGGGAGCATCGCCTCTTCGGCATACCAAAACGCGCCCTCATGCTCGTCAACAACTTTGCGCTTTGCGCTCCACTCGGTGATGTCAATGCGCATGACCGTGGTACGGGCAAGTTCTTCTGGCACAGGGGGGCGATAGTCCTCCCCAGCGGAAAGATGCGGCGCGTATTTATCGAGCATGGCTTGCAACGCTTGGGTAGATTCTGCTTCGTCCTCCACAATGTGCCCCACACCAAACACAACTACGCCCGCATATTCCACGCTGAACTCTAGGGCTTCGGGCGCAGGGAGGATGCGCCCCATTTGGGTGATGGTGAAGCAAACTTGAGCGTGCTTTTCAAGGTTGGCGCGGGTTCTGCCAACGCGGGCGGTATGAATGTACAGGCAATGTTGCGCTTCATCATAGACAAATAGATTGCTGTTCAGAAACGGTTGCCCTTCATGCACGGTTGCCATGATGCCAAGGGCGGCGGTGTGTAAGAATTGCTTGAGCCACGTTTCATCGTCTACGGCGCGGTCTGCACGGCGGACGTGTGTGGGTGAAAGGGTGCTGTAATCTTTAGACATGGTGTTCCCCTGTGGGTTAAGAATGACTTCTTAGGATAGAGGAAAAGGCACCTTAGAACAAGTTCCACCTAAAACTGCCCGAACTACCCCTACCATCCCAGTATTTTTTAGGGTATTCTACTACGGCTTAATCAGTATTGGGATTTTTCGGGAGTGACTGTCATGCCCAATAAGAACAAAATCACCCAGAAAAAGCCGATGTTCGGCAACAACCGCCCCTTCTCGTTGAAGGCAACGCGGAAGAAGCAAAGCCCGAACCTCCAATGGAAGCGCATTTATGTGCCAGAATTGGGACAAATGGTTCGTGTACGGATCTCTGCCAGCGAGCTACGCACGATTGACAAAATCGGGCTACGTGAATTTTTGGCGCGTCAAGGTCGGACGTTAGAAAGCCTGCGCTACTAATCTCTGTTTGATCCGCATAACGACCGTATCGGCGCAGGCTGGCAATTGCCAGCCTGTTTTATTTCCGTAGCCAGATCACCTATGAGCGGGTAAGGCTGAGCGCACTGTTGGGGCTAAGGGCTTCCACGCGCGAAACCGTCCCATCCACCCATTGTACTTCTAAGGCTTCCAGCGTGCTTTCTGATGGGAAACCAAAATGAACCTGGCTGGCATCCCCAGAAAGGTAGCCACTCGCGGCGTGAACCTCGCGCTGGTACACCCCAGTAGAGGTGAACAACGTCAAGCGTGCCCCCAGCGCGTCTGTGTTCGCGCTGTTGGATTGACGCAAATTCACGATGAGGTGACTGCCTTCGCACAGTTGATTCTCAAACAGCATCGCAGGGGCGCGTAGGTTATTGATAACAATATCCAAGTCCCCGTCCCCATCAAGGTCTGCCATGCTCATTCCGCGTCCGCTTTCGGTGGCGTTTAAGCCCCATTCTGGCGCAGCGACAAACGCGCTCCCGCTCATGTTCTTGAAGGCCTGATTCTCTTCCACCAATTCATGATTGGGCAAATGTCCAAACAACTCTTCCGCAATCATGCCGTTGACGCTGTACAAATCAAGGAAGCCGTCCGCGTTCAAGTCACCAAACTTCGATGACCAGCTCCAGCCCGATGCGTCAACGCCAAGCGCGTCTGAAACATTTTGATAACCGCCTGGTTGCAAAGATTGCAACGTATTGATCATCACCTGCGGATCATTCTCCATCATGGGCATGGCCATCATGGTTTGCATGACCGGCTCCCACGCGGACATCGTTGCCTCGTCCTCGCTGTAGGGGTGCATATCGGTGGCGAACAATTCTGATGTGCCATCATTGTTCAAATCCCCAGAATCAAAACTCATGGTGCTGTGGGTGAAAACGCTAAACGGTGTTGATTCTACCCATGTGCCTGCATCGCGCACCCAATAGCGGTCAAACTCGGCGAAGTCATTCCCTACGGCAATATCGCGCTGTCCGTCCCCGTTTAAGTCTGTGAAGTAAACAGCGAGGGCTTGAGCCGTTTCTGCTAAGCGCGTTGCCACAAAGTTTCCATCTTGATTGTCATAGTAGTACACGCCTGCCCCGCCGTTGAATAGGAAATCATTGGTCATGAGTTGGCTTAGTTCAGCATCATACGAACCCGTTACCAAGTCTAAATCGCCATCCGCGTCTAAGTCGCCCCAGTTCATGGCGTAGGCGGCGTTAGCAACACCGTTCAAGGGGGTCAGCGTGAACGTTCCACTACCGTTTTCATTGCGCCACCAAGATGGGGCAGCGCGTTGGGTGGTGAAAAGAATGTCACGCCAACCATCAGCGTCAAAATCCAAGATGATGACCGAGCGCGTTACCCCTGGAATGTCCAGTTCTTGGTGACGGAATTGCAACTGCCCTTCATTCCACAAGATGCTTTCGGGTTGGTCAAGGTTAGCCAAGACCACATCCAGCAAGCCATCGTTATTGAGATCGCCGATTGCTAAGCCTGACCCGTTGCTATTGAACATGCGGATGGGATCGGCATTGACGGTGGTGAGATGGTCAAGGGGGCGAGCAACAAACTGCCCACTACAGGTAGAAGCGGTCAATGGGGTGGATTGAGTCTCAAGTGTTTGTGCCAACGCAGGGGAGACAGCAACACAGACAAGAAGCATCAACCAACCGAACATAAGAATGCGTTTTATCATAGGAGGTTGCCTTTCATGGGCATGTTAAGGAATAAGTGAACTCGCCACCAATGATAACATAAAATGGGGGATGGATAGAAGTAGCGTGGTGCCACCCCCTTCAGGGCGTGCAAGATGAAGGGGGGGGGAGTGGTCCGCTATTGGGTGCGAGAGTAGTTATAGATGGCGAGAGGAACAAACACAATCAAGATGCCTGCCACCCAAAACAAGGCGATTTGAATATCCTTGTCAGAAAGCCCAACAAATGCGCGTAGTGCCATCGCATCCAAGTTCGTGAAGCTGGGTTTTTCCCACAGTAGCCCACGAATAGCATTGGTGACAACCGAGATGGGTTGATTCTTGGCGAAACCCTGTAGCCATTCGGGCATCGTCGAAACAGGAACGAAGATGGAGCTGGCGAAGGTCGCGGGGAAAATCCAGATGAACCCAACCACCTGTGCCACTTCGGGGTTCTTGACCAACAAACCAAGTGTGGCAGCAATCCAAGTGAAGGCATAGCCAATCACGAAAGCCAAGCCAATCACACTTAAAATCGCACCGATCCCGTTTTCCGTTCGGAAGCCAATCAGTGTGCCCACCGTCAACAGAACCACCGTGGTGAAGATGCCACGAATGCTGTCGGCGAGGGTGCGCCCCGCTAAAACGGCAGCGCGTGACATGGGCAAGGAACGGAAGCGATCCACCATCCCTTTGCTCAAGTCATCTGCCAAGCCAACAGTGGTTTGTGTCGAAGCGATGATAACGGTTTGCGCCAAAATGCCGGGGATCAAATAATTGATGTAATCAATGCTGGCGGGGGCGCCGGATTCAATTGCCCCACCGAATACGAAAGTGAACAGCAACAAGAAGATGACCGGTTGAATTCCTGCAAAGAAGATCAAACGTGGCTCACGGATGTAGTAAATCAAGTTGCGGCGCGTCATCACAAGCGAATCGTGAATCGTCCACCAAACAACGCGGAGGGGAGTAGACTGTGGAATGGTAGCTTGAGACATGTTTAATCCTTAAGATTTGCTATTGCCGGTCAGTTGTAAGAAAACATCATCTAGGGTGGGGCGTGCCAAGCGGATGTCCACCAACTCAACACCAGAGCCATCTAGGGCGCGAATGACTTCTACCATGCTTTGCGTGCCTTTTGCAACAGGCAAGATCAAGGTATTGGTGAGGGTGTCCACTTGGGGGGCGGTCTTGCCGATGGGGGCAATTAACTGGGCAATACGGTCCAGTTGTGCTATTTCCTCAATTTGCAGGGTGATGGTTTCGCCCCCAATTTGGGACTTGAGTTCATCCGCTGTCCCCTGTGCCACGACCTTACCGCTGTCGATCAGGACGATTTGATCCGCCAGAAAATCCGCCTCTTCAAGGTACTGAGTAGTCAACAGTAGGGTGGCGCCATCTTGCACCAATTTCTTGATGAATACCCACAAGTCGCGCCGTGTGCGCGGGTCTAAGCCAGTGGTGGGTTCGTCCAAGATCAACACGGGGGGACGGGCAACAATGCTTGCCGCCAAATCTAAACGGCGACGCATCCCGCCCGAATAGGTTTTCACGGGGCGATCAGCAGCATCGGTCAGGCCGAAGCGTTCCAACAAGTCTTTGGCGCGGTGACGCGCTTCACGCCCGCCAAAGTGATAAAGTTCCCCAACAATCACCAAGTTTTCACGCCCGGTTAGCTGTTCGTCCACAGCAGGATATTGCCCCGCCAAGCCAAATGTCCCGCGCACTTGGGCAGGATGCTCCAACACATTGATGCCTTGTATCATGACCGTGCCACTGTCGGGCTTCAACAACGTGGTGATGATGCGCACCAGCGTGGTCTTGCCCGCCCCGTTCGGTCCCAACAAGCCGACCACCTTCCCCGTCGGTACTTGCAAGTTCATCCCGTTCAGCGCCTTGACCTTGTTGTAGGTCTTGTGCACGTCGTGGGCTAAGATGGCGTATTCTCCATTAACAGACATGGTTTCTCCTCATTGTGCTATGCATAAAAACGCCCCCATCAATAAAATATGTTATCTATTTTCACAAAGTTTACTTAAGTAGTGTATCAAAGCGTGTTGCTCGGCTTCGGTCAAAACAGAGAGCAACTCACGCACGGACTGATTATGCGCACAACGTGCCTCCTTGGTACGTTTTTGTCCATCAGGCGTGAGTTCAACCAACACGCTGCGGCGATCATCGGGATTGGGGACGCGCCGCACCAAATGATCCGACTCCATCCGATCCACCAATTGCGTCAAGTTAGAGCGCGAGGTATACAACGCCTCTGCCAATTGGCTAAACGAAAGTGGCTTTTGCGCCTCATCCAACTGGAGCATCAACCAGACATGCACAGGCGTGAGATCATAGCCGCGCAGATAGCTGGATAAGTTCGCCAATAGTTTACTCCGCAATCGGTGGAAGGTCTCCACAAATTGCTCTTCGAGGGGGGAAGTGTCGTCACATTCATTCATATATAAACTATACATATCTAAAGCAATGTTCGCAAGGGCAAACTTACCAACAGCATGGCTAAAATCTTGATACTCCAAAAGCTAAAAACAGTGTAAGGTATAGTCTATTAAACGTTCATACTGCACAAGGATTTGAAGGCATGACCAGCATCAAACGTAGTGACGCGCTCGATTATCACCGTCAAGGCAGACCGGGCAAAATCGAGGTGAAGCCCACCAAACCGCTCGCCACCCAAAATGACCTCACCCTTGCCTACTCGCCCGGCGTGGCGGATGCCGTTTTAGCCATTGATGTTGATCCGATCGAAGCGTATGCGCTCACGGCGAAGGCAAATTTGGTGGCGGTTGTTTCCAACGGAACGGCGATCTTGGGGTTGGGCGATCGCGGAGCATTGGCTTCTAAACCTGTAATGGAGGGGAAGGGAGTCTTGTTCAAGAAGTTTGCCGATATTGATGTGTTTGATATTGAGCTGGATGCCCACACCGTTGATGAGGTGGTCAACGCAGTGAAGGCGATTGCCCCCACGTTTGGTGGAATCAACTTGGAGGACATCAAGGCTCCTGAAGCGTTTGAGATTGAAAAACGTCTACAAGCTATGCTCGACATTCCCGTCTTTCACGATGACCAGCACGGGACTGCCATCATCTCTGGGGCGGCACTGATGAACGCCTGCGAAGTTACCCACCGCCAGCTTTCCAAGATCAAGGTGGTGGTGATTGGGGCGGGTGCGGCGGCAATCGCCAGCGCAAACTTCTATCTCGTCTTGGGCGTTCAGCGCGAAAATATCACGATGGTGGACTTATACGGCGTGGTGCGCTCCAATCGGCAAGAGGATATGGATCCCTATAAGGCGCAGTTTGTGAATGATAGTGGCATCACCACGCTCGAGGAAGCACTAGACGGCGCGGATGTCGTGTTGGGCTTGTCGGCAAAGGGGGTGTTGAAACCGCACATGTTAGAGAAACTGGCACCCAACCCGATCATCTTTGCGATGGCAAACCCCGTCCCAGAGATCATGCCCGACGTTGCTTTAGCCGCCCGCCCGGATGCGATCATCGGAACAGGACGGAGCGATTTTCCCAATCAGGTCAATAATGTGCTAGGTTTTCCGTTCATCTTTCGCGGCGCGTTGGATGTGTACGCTCGCCAGATCAATGAGCCGATGAAACTGGCAGCGGCAAAAGCACTGGCGCAGTTGGCGCATGAGGATGTGCCGGATAGCGTCTTGAATGCGTACAAACTTTCTTCGTTGCGTTTTGGGCGGGAATATTTGATCCCCAAGCCGTTTGATCCGCGCGTGCTGTTGTACGTTGCCCCAGCGGTGGCGCGCGCTGCAATGGAAAGTGGGGTGGCACGGCGACACCTCGACCTCGAAGCCTACCGCGAGACCCTATTTGCACGGCAAGGGCATAGCCAACAATTTCGTAGTGACCTCATCACCCGCGCCAAGAACGGGGCAAAAAAGCGCATCCTGTTTGCGGAGGGACACCACCACAAAATCATCCGTGCCGCTGCAATCATCGCGGAAGAAGGCATAGCTGAGCCGACCTTGTTGGGGAATGTGGAGGAGATTCAACATTCAATTGAGGAGCTAGGGCTACACTTCACCCCCCAAGTGGTTGACATGAGTAACGACCCCAATCGCCCTGCTTATGTTGAGGGATTGTATAAACTCCGCCAACGCAAGGGTGTCACCAAAATAGTTGCAGACAGCATGTTGCGAAGCCGTAACTACTATGGCGCAATGATGGTCAAAGCGGGCTTTGCCGATGTATGCATCAGCGGGCTAACATCGGAGTATCCCCAAGTGATCCGTCCTGCGTTGCAGATTGTGGGCACACAAGCCCACATCAAGCATGCCAGCGGGGTCTATATGCTCTTGGTGAAAAGTCGCGTGTATTTCTTGACCGATGCCACCGTGAACATTGACCCTGATGCCGAAACCCTAGCAGAGATCGCCATCAATGCTGCCGACTTTGCCAACTCATTCGGCTTCAAACCGCGCGTGGCAATGCTCTCCTTCTCAAATTTTGGGAGTGCACCCCACCCCGACAGCATCAAAGTGCGCGATGCCGTCGCGCTCATTCATGAACGCCGTCCCGATTTGAAGGTGGACGGGGAGATGCAGGCGGATACTGCTGTTGTGGCAAACATCGTGGACGAACGCTACCCGTTCAGCACGGTGCGCGATGCCAACGTCTTGGTCTTTCCAGACTTGGGAAGTGCCAACATCGCCTATAAACTGCTCCATCACTTGGGGGATGCCCAAACGATTGGACCCATTTTGTTGGGCATGGGCGCGCCCATCCATGTTTTGCAGGCGGGAGATGATGTCGAGGACATTGTTTCCATCGCCGCCGTGGCCGTGCTAGATGCCCAAAGTCGTGCCTAGCCCCGCAGGCTGGCACAAATTAAGGCTAACTATGACCTGTTCCGCACAGTGCACGGAATCACGCCCCAACGATTCGGTGAGGGGGCAACGCGCACTTAAGGAACAGGGCGGATCAACATGGTAACTTGGGCGCATTGCCAAAATTCAGCATAGCCTCACGGGTTGTCCGTGCTATAATTTTTGACTTCAGTCGAGGGATTGGATTATCCTCAACTTACGCTCAACTAACGCAAGGACAGCAACAGCACATGACTCGCTATAAAGCTCCCTCTGTTCCGATCGATTCCCTCTCACTTTCGGTTATCATCCCATGCTATAACGAACTTCACACCATCGAAGAAATTTTAGCGGTTGTGCTGGAACAACCCACCGTGAAAGAGGTGGTGATTGTAGACGATGGTTCTACCGACGGAACACGCGACATTCTCAGACGGCTTCAAACTGAATTAGCAGATCAACCCGTGAAGATTGTGTTCCATGAGCACAACCGCGGTAAAGGCGCAGCTCTTGTGACGGGATTCCAACATGCAAGCGGGGATGTCTTGGTCATTCAAGATGCAGACTTAGAGTATGACCCACGTGAATACATCGACTTGATCCGCCCGATTGCCGAGGGGCGGTCGCCGGTGGTGTATGGGTCACGCTTCTTGGGCGGTCCACGCAAGGCAATGAATTTTTGGAATATGATTGCCAACAAAGGCTTAACCCTTGCCACCAATCTTCTTTACAATGCCATCCTAAGCGACATGGAAACATGTTACAAATGCTTCCGTCGCGAGGTGGTAGAGGGCATGAACATTCGCGCACGTGGGTTTGAGTTTGAGCCAGAGTTCACTGCCAAAGTGCTGAAACAGAAAATTCGCATTTACGAAGTGCCAATCAGCTATAACGGGCGCGAATATGAGGAAGGCAAGAAAATCAAATGGACGGACGCGCCCATCGCACTATGGACGTTGTTTAAGTATCGCTTCGTTGATTAAGTGAGGTGGGGCAGGTGGGATCGCATCCCTCCACCCCCACCATCAAGCTGTTTCACCTAGCGAAACATACGCATCAAAAACAGCAACAAAAACGCCCCTATAAATGCAGTGACAAAATCCGTCAGCGAGAATTGGACTGAAAAATTCAAATCCTTGCTGTGCCAGTTTGGACTTTTTTGTAGTAAACTCAAGGACAATAATCAAGACTATAGGGAAGGATGACTCTTCTATGCAACCTGGAATCCCGCGTGCGGTCATCGGTGGCATCCTCGGCTTTATTGCCGGGTTTGCTATTGTGGTCGCGTTGCGCATCATGTTTGGTTTTGAACCGTATTGGAAACTTGGCTTAGGGATCGTTTTGGCAACCTTCACCTGTGCCTTCGGCTTCATTTGGGGGATGGGCGCGTTCAATGCAAAAATGAGCGCACACCCCGACGACAGCGTTCCCCAACCCACCCTAGAAGAACAGGCTTTGCAAGCAGGACCGCTTGGCATTTTGACCAATACCACCTGGTCGATCGCCTTCTGGACGTTGCTGGTCGTGTTGGGGGTTTTCGCTCTAGCGCAAATTCCTGGACTGGGCTTAAGCATCACCCGCGTACCGAATGCCAGCGTAGGTGCGATTGGTTCCTACACCGTACAGGTGTTTGGTGGGGAAATCGTGGTCAATCAATTGTTGGTCTTGGCAGGGTTCATCGCCTTCACGATGTTCTCTTTGTTCTTGGCAGCAGGGGCGATCGGCTTCTTGTTGACCTTCCTCAATCAGGAAGTGGAAGTGGCACGCAAAACCCCCAATGTAGACTTCAGCAAGCCTGCCGAGAATACCCCCGCTTTGTTGCAACGGATGGCAAGCCTCGCTGGAAATCTAGCAGAGCGCATTGATACCAAACCCGACACGACCACAACCGCTGTCGTGAAGAAGGAGGACAACTAACATGAGTGATGCACCGCGCGTACAACTCTTCGCCACTCAAACCGCCGAACACGATCATGATGATGGTCACGGCGACCACCACGCGGTTACGCCTGCCACGCTGGAAAATGTCAAGTTTGCGACGTGGCTTTACATTGGCTCAGAGATCATGATCTTCTCCGCAATGTTGGTGGCATACTTGGTCTTTCGTATTTTCAACTGGGAAATTGTTCAAGAAGCAACCGAACACCTCAGCATCACGTTGGTCAGTTTGAATACCTTCATCCTGTTGGCAAGTAGCTGGATGATGGTCATGGGCTTACGCGCCATTCAAAACGGAAGCAACGAGGGGTTGGTGCGTTGGATCAGCGGAACAGTGGTTTTGGGCGCGATCTTCGTTGGGCTTCAGGTGGTGGAATATGCCGAACTGGTTCATCACGGAATCCTGCTGACAGGGGGTGAAGGTTTATCTCGCTTTGGGATGCGCTTCTATGCACCCACCGCTTTCCACGGCGCACACGTCATCATCGGGTGCTTGTGGGGCTTGTGGATCATCTCGCGCGGCGCACGCCAAAAGTTCAGCGCAGAGCGTTACGTCAGCGTCGAAGTGTTCGGTTTGTACTGGCACTTTGTTGATGTGGTCTGGATTATTTTGTTCACCTTCATTTATTTGATCTAAGCGAGCGGATGCAATGTCTCACGATACACACACCCACGAAAAACACGCGGTAAGCGATACCGCCAATTTGTTAGGGCGCACCATCACGATACCGGGTGGGATGTACTCGGTTGTGTTGGGCGTTCTGGCGGTCATCACCATCATCGAGGTTCTCCTTTCTGAAGTGCCTCTCCCCAACGTCATTAAGTTCCCCGTCTTGGCAGCACTGTCCATTGGGAAGGCGGTCTTGGTGGTGATGTTCTATATGCACCTGAAAGACGATAGCCGCATTTTCATCTGGGCGATTGGCGTGCCGTTGGCGATGGCGGCTTTGATCGTTCTATTCCTGTTGGGCATGGATCCCATTTTGTACGCCGGGCAACTGAATCCCTAGTTGCGACGCTTGCTGTGGCAAGGGGAGCATAGCCCTCCCCTTGTTCACCTCCGCTGATAATTTATCAAGGGTATCCCTGCCGAACACCCACACTGGCAACCATGTCGCCCCGCCCCTAACGTGTGAGTTCCCAAGCAAGGTGTGAGATTTCGGGGACGATCAATTTCTCAAAGGCGATTTGCACCGCGTTGGTGCTTCCCGGCATCGAAAAGACCACTTTCCCCCGATATACCCCCGCCGTTGCACGCGAGAGCATTGCCGCCGCCCCCACTTCCTGAAAGCTCAACATGCGGAACAATTCTCCAAAGCCCACCAGCGTTTTTTCTAAATGCTGGGCGATCACATCGTAGGTGGTATCGCGCTTGGTGATGCCCGTCCCGCCATTGAAAAGCGC
>CAIRDJ010000438.1 GCA_903877335.1 uncultured Chloroflexota bacterium
GAATCCCAAGCATTGGCTATGGACCCGGAGACGAGATTCATGCCCATACTGTTCTGGATCAAGTCAAGTTGGATGATGTTGTCAATTCCACCTTGTGGTATGGCGCATTCCCCAGCTTCGTTGCTAACTTGAAATAATCTACTTCACGTGAGGGTTAATGATAACGACCGTGTGATCGTTAGCCCCCACAATATTGTCGCCTCCCAATGCCCCATGTGAGTAAGATTCTACAACGGACTATAGTCCGTAAGTGATGACCAAAACCATCTAAGGATGAAACAACATGTCCATTTTAGGATTGCATCACATCACACTGGTGAGCGCAGATGCACAGCGCACAGTGAACTTCTATGTGCAAGTTTTAGGATTGCGGTTGGTCAAACAGACCGTTAACTTCGATGACCCCTCGAGCTATCACCTATACTTTGGGAATGCCACAGGGGCACCCGGCACTGCCATCACCTTCTTTGAATGGCGTGGGGCACCGCGCGGACGGCGAGGCATTGGGGGAACGCATCACTTTGCCTTGACTGTTCCTGATGAGGTGGCTCTATTGAAGTGGAAACGTCGCCTAATTGACCATCAAATCACCGTGAAAGGTCCTTACGACCGTCACTATTTTCAATCCATTTATTTCAATGATCCCGATGGGGTTATCATTGAAATCGCAACGGCGCAGCCGGGCTTTGGCGTGGATGAAGCACAACCCGGACAACAGTTCATGTCCCCTTCAGAGGAGAACCAACTAGCAAATCAGGATGATGAGGCGATTCAACAACAGGTTTGGTCAGAACCCATCCCACTCATTACTGCTGATATGGCATTGACTGTAGGGATGCACCATATCAGTGCCATCACCGCCGACCTTGAACGCACACATGCCTTTTTCAATGGGGTTTTGGGGATGGAACGGGTGAAGATGACGGCAAACTTTGATGACCCCACGTCAGCACATTGGTATTGGGGGGTGAATGGAGGACAACCTGGCACCCTCATCACGTATTTTGAACGTCCATACAGCACCACCCGCGCCAGTCAAATGGGAACGGGGCACACCCACCACTTTGCTTTGGCAGTAGAGGATGAGGAGAGTCAGTTGTATTGGCGCGGACAATTGATCCGATCTGGCTTGCCCGTTTCTCCTGTTATGAATCGGGATTACTTCAAATCCATTTACACACGTGATCCGTTCGGTCATATCGTTGAGTTGGCTACACGAGGACCCGGTTTCGCAGTGGATGAATCTTTGGATGCATTGGGTAAAAGGCTTCAACTGCCTGCTATGCACGAACGCCTGCGCGCCCATATTGAAGCAACGCTAACGCCTTTGGTGGTGCCCAATTGGCGAGATTACCATAAGGGAGAAGTGGAATCATGACCGCTCGTATTCATCAAGATCAACCCCTTCATGTATGGGGTATTCCGATTGAGCAGGCACATGGGGCGGTTATTGCTCTGCATGGGCGAGGCGGCAATCCACTGGATATGCAAAACTTGACCCGCACACTTCATGCCCCCCACCTTAGCTTCTACGCGCCCACCGCTGCGGGCTATACGTGGTATCCTCAACGCTTCATTGCCCCCAATTCAGCGAACGAACCGCACCTGTCTTCTGCATTAGATACGATTGACCAAGTGATCGCCTTTGTGGTGGCACAGGGAATCCCCCATGAGAAAATGATCTTGTTGGGATTCTCGCAAGGTGCGTGTTTGAGTGTGGAATATGTTGCACGTCATCCGAGACGCTATGGTGGGGTAGCGATATTGAGTGGTGGGTTGATTGGGGAAACGCTAGACCGCTCTCGTTATCAGGGTGATTTGTCCGCTACACCCATTCTGAATGGTTGTGGAGATCAAGATTTTCACATTCCCCTACAACGTGTTCAAGCGACCACTACTATTTTGCGTGGGCTAGGGGCAACGGTGGATGAGCGTATTTATCCTCAGATGGGGCACACTGTCCATGCTGACGAGTTAAGTGCTGTGCAGTCCATGCTGGATCATCTCACAAGGACCTAAAAAGTTGCCTTCTTGAATTAGGACGAGGTTGCTGTTTACACGTGATGAGAGTATCATGACGCACAGCACATATTTATATTTCCCATTTTCAGGAGTACCCATTTCATGCAAACCCACCTACGCGGTCGTGACCTCATCACCACTCAAGAGTGGACAAAAGAAGAAATCGAAACCCTCATTGATGTTGCTTTTGACCTCAAGCGTAAACGCGCTCTTGGTGAAGCCCATCCCATCTTGCGTGATAAAGTATTGGCAATGCTATTCTTCTTCACCAGCACCCGCACCCGTGCAAGTTTTGAGGCGGGGATGGCGCAACTAGGCGGTCATGCCATGTTCATTGATAGCGAAACCACCCAGATTAGCCATGGCGACACTTCAAAAGAAATTGGTCAAATCATCGGTCGTTATGCTGATGGCATCGCCATTCGCCAATGCGATTGGCAATTTGGCAACCGATACATTCGTGAAGTTGCAGAAGCAAGTCGCGTTCCAGTTTTGAATATGCAGTGTGATGTTTATCATCCTTTCCAAATTCTTGCTGATTATATGACCATCGTTGAGAAGTTTGGGCGTGATTTGCGCGGCAAAACCATCAATGTTTCTTGGGCGTATGCATCCAGCTACCAAAAGCCGATCTCTGTACCCCAAAGTTTGATTCTGTTGATGACCCGCTTTGGGATGAATGTCCGCCTAACCCGTCCAGCAGAGTATAAACTCATGCCCGACATCGAAGATCAAGCACGCGAAAACGCCCGCCGTAGCGGTGGATCGTTTGAGATTGGTGATAATTTCGATGATGGATTCAAGGGCGCGGACATCGTCTACCCCAAGAGCTGGGGTGCGTTGTTGACCACCACCAACAATGCGGAATCCGCTGAGATTGGGCGTAAATATACGGACTGGATC
>CAIRDJ010000439.1 GCA_903877335.1 uncultured Chloroflexota bacterium
CGAATAATTTTAGGTTAGCCTAAAAATATATTGACATCCCCATGAACTCCTGTTATTTTAGACGCATCTAATTCGTTTGGTTTTAGGTTACGTTTAAGTAACAGGAGTTCACATAATGAAAACGCTGATGCGTATCGTTGCCGTGCTGGCATTGCTTCTCGTTTTTACCGCTGTTGGATTCGCCCAATCTGATCCGCTCAAAGTTGTCACCACCACCACTCAAGCCGCTGATCTGGCGCGTGTATTGGCAGGTGACTTGATTGAACTGACCCCATTGATGGGGGCAGGGGTTGATCCCCACTTGTACAAACCCACCGAAGCCGATATTGTCGCCATGAATGAAACCGATATCATCGTCACCAGTGGGCTACACTTGGAAGGGCAATTCGGTGAAGTGCTGGAAAGCCTTGCAGAATCCAACGTGGTCATTGTCACGCTTGCCGAAGAAGTCCAAATGCAGGGCTTCGTCCTCAAGCTGGATATGGGCAATGATGTGGTGGTGGATGATCCACACTTCTGGTTTGACCCACGTAACTTCCAACTTGCTACCACCACCTTTGCCGATGCTCTATCCGCAACCGACCCCACCCACGCCGAGACCTACCAAGCGAACGCCACCGATTATCTCACCAAGCTAGACTTGCTGTTCACTTGGGCGCAGGAAGCACTCGCTCAAATCCCAACGGAGCAACGGGTGCTTGTCACCTCGCATGATGCGTTCGGCTATTATGCGGATGCGTTTGGGCTAGAGGTGCGCTCGGTGCAAGGCATCAGCACTGCCGATGAGGCAGGCGTGGGGGATATTCAAGCGGTAGTGGATTTCATCGTTGAGCGTAACGTTCCCGTTTTGTTCGTTGAAAGCAGCGTTCCCCCCCAAACCATCAACGCCGTACAACAGGGCGTGTTGGCAAAAGGGGGCAAGGTTGATTTAGGCGTGCGCGTGCTGTATTCCGATGCTATGGGGGAAGTGGATGCTTTTGGTGGGAATTACTTGGGCATGATTGCCGAGAACACCCTCACCATCTTGCAATCTTTCGGCTTGCCCGTTCCGCCCCTTCCCGATGAACTAGGCATTGTGTTCCCCGCTGAATTGCTAGAGGAGAACTAAGCCATGCCAAACCTCGCTCTGAAGATTGAAGACTTAACGGTTGCCTATCACAGCAAGCCTGTTTTGTGGGATGTGGATATGAGCGTGCCGGAAGGGGTTTTGTTAGCCATCGTCGGACCCAACGGCGCGGGCAAGTCCACCTTGATTAAAGCCGCGCTCGACCTGATTCCGCGTGCGGCTGGGGATGTGCGCTTTTTTGGGCAACCCTACCGCGCTGTTCGCCATCAAATCGGCTATGTGCCCCAACGTGGGACGGTTGATTGGGACTTTCCGACAACCGTCTTAAACGTGGTGATGATGGGGCTATACGACAAGGTGGGCTGGATTCGGCGCGTTGGCAAGCGCGAGCGTCAGCTGGCAATGGAAGCACTGGAGCAGGTGAGCATGACCGAATTTGCTGACCGACAGATTAGCCAGCTTTCGGGTGGGCAACAACAGCGCACCTTTCTAGCGCGTGCCTTAGTGCAAGACGCACAACTCTACTTCATGGATGAACCGTTCGCTGCGGTGGATGCTGTCACCGAACGCGCTATCGTCGCCATCCTGCGCCAGCTACGTAGTCGCGGTAAAACGGTGCTAGTCGTGCATCATGACTTGCAGACCGTTCCGGAGTATTTCGATTGGGTGACGTTGCTCAATGTTGAGGTGATCGCCAATGGGGCGGTGGGGGAAGTCTTCAATGTCGAGAACCTCAGCCGCGCGTATGGTGGCAAGATGACCGTCTTTGATAATCAGACTACCGCATTCACAACGGAGTTGAGCGATGTCAAACCCAACAACGCGCCCTAATGGGGCAACACAAGTTTTCCTGTTGATCGGTGGAATCGCGCTGTTGGTGGGGGGGATCGCCCTATCACCGATACGCTTCGATTATACGCTCATCACGGTGGCATTGGGCGGGGGCATCTTGGGCACGTTGAGCGGAGTCTTAGGCTCGTTCTCCGTCCTCAAGCGCGAAAGTCTGTTAGGAGATGCGCTCTCTCATGCGGCGTTGCCAGGCGTTTGTCTGGGCTTTTTGGTGGCAGGGCGTGAACTCCCTGCGTTGTTGATTGGGGCGGGGCTGGCTGGCTGGCTAGGGATGGTACTCATCCGCGCGATCAGCAACACCACGCGCATCAACGAAGAAACCGCAATGGGCATCATCTTGGTGTCGTTCTTCGCCTTCGGGATCGCCCTGTTAAGTTACATCCAACAACGCCCGGATGCCTCTCAAGCCGGCTTAGACAAGTTCATCTTTGGGCAGGCGGCGGCAATGGTGCGCCGTGATGTGTGGGTGATTGGTGCGGTGGGCGTGGGGGTGTGTGTGGCGTTGCTCGCCTTCTGGAAAGAGTTTGAGATGGTGACGTTTGACCGCGAGTTTGCCCTTGCCAACGGCTACCCCGTGCGC
>CAIRDJ010000440.1 GCA_903877335.1 uncultured Chloroflexota bacterium
ATCGGGCGATCTTCGACGGCAACTTGTTGGGCAAGAGCGCGTGCCTCTCCATAGGCGGTGGCGATGCTATCGTAGGCGGATTGGGCTTGCGCCTCGGCATTGAAGAATAAACTGGTGTACTTGATCCATTCTGCCCGTCCCAGTGGGGTGGACTCGCGCCATTCGGCGTTCAAGGCGGTGAAGATGCCACTCTCGATGAGGACGGGATGGGCATCGGTGTCGGGGTTAAAGCCGTAGGTCATCACCACATCGGGAGCGGTCTCTAAGACTAGCTCTACATTGACCTCTCCGCCAAACCCAACTTCTACCAACTCCCCTCGTTCAACCATGCCCACAACCTCGGCATTGCTCACATACAAGAAGCTATCCAACCCAACCAATTTGTCCAATTGGTCTAGCTGTTGAAGGTGGGGAATTTGGGTGGTGGACATGGCGATCATGCTTTCTACAGGCACCTCTAGGAATTGGGCATCCGCCGGGAAATCTTCTGCAGAAGGAGCGGGCGTGCCACATTGCACCAAGACATAGGTGAAGGGTTCAGCGTTCTCAAACGCATCGGTTACAGTCACCACTTTGTAGTGATTGAAGTATTCCACTGTGAAATTTTCTGCCAGAGTGGGGGCTACTTTGTTGGGGAAATAATCTTGTGTGGAGTCATAAGCTGTAACACAGTCATCCAGTAAGTTAGTGTCTTGTGCCCAAGCAGGGACCGCTCCCATGATGAGGGCGAACAGGACCAAGACCGAGATAACAAAACGGTTGTCGTTATTCATGTGGAAGACCTTCTTTAGTAGCTGAACGAAACAGGGGTAAGACAGGTTTCGCGCCTAAAGAAAGCGACCAAGTAGGACAGTCATAAAATGAAAAACCCACGACAGGGTGGGTATACGGTTTCATCGTCATCGCCACGCTCGTCTCCTTTTTGCGCGAAGGATCACTACGAGCTAAAACTCAGATAGGTAATCGGACTTCTGACGGGGGTCAGTTACCGTTGCGCGACAGTGCCGGACTTTCACCGGACTTCCCCTAGGGTTGTGCAAAGAACATGCGCGTTCTGGGCACACCTGAGTTTTAGTATCTCTATTTTGTTGAATGAGCGTAACATGAGAAGCACGGGTTGTCAATCGGTGATTGCCAAGTGTGAACGATCTAACTCGTCCTGCGATTATCCCCTGTAACAGCGACCACGAAGCCATGTTACAGGCAATTGCCGTCGGGGGGATTCATTCCTGAACAAGCCGATACACGCAATGACCTTCACCATTGATCTGGTCAAACTCATTCAGGAAAAAACTGGGCGCCTCTAACGATAAAGATTCAACACAGCGAGCGTCCCGCTCACCATCCTGTCGAAGCTGAACGTTTCTAGCGATGACAAGGTATGCTGGACAAGGCGTTCGCGCTGTTCCGCCACGAATGCTTCTTGAAAGGCGTGTGCCAACGCATTCACATTCGCATATTCCACCAACAAGCCATTCTGCTGATGGCGTATGACCTCTGGGTTGCCCCCCTTGTTGCTGGCAATCACAGGCGTTCCTGCGCTTAAACTCTCTAAAAGCACGTGCGACAGTCCTTCGTAGCCACTATACAGCACGACATAATCCGCCGCTTTCATGTAGATGGGGATGCGTCTCCGCTCGACCGTGCCCATGAACGTCACAAGCTCTGCCACCCCAGCTTCATGCGCGATGCTTTCTAAAATGGGGCGAATCTCGCCATCTCCTGCCACCAACAAACGCGCATCAGGCACCGCTTGTAGGGCAACAATGGCATCATCCACACCCTTCCACGGAGTTAACCGCCCGACATATAACAGGGTCGGTTGTTCAAGTGGGATGCTCAATTCAGCGCGTGCCTCTGCACGGGTGAGGTGGGTGGCGTGATGATCGGGGGGGAGCGCGTTATAGACCACATGCACCCGTTGCGAAGTCATGCCCCAACCCGCTACCATTCGTTGCAAATATCGACTGGGAACGATCACGGCATCCATACGGCGCACTTCTCTGCGTCGCATGAGCTTGTTGAGCCTCACCAATGGATTCCAGTAGCGTCGGATTTGGAAATGGTCAACATCCGTTGTCGGAAGTACCCATCCATTGCGTACTGCCCGCTCCCATGCCTGATCTCCCACTACTTTGAGGAGGCGCGGTTTACGGCTAGGAACTTGGATCGGGAGCATGAGCGTATGTTGATAGACCATATCCGCCCATTGAACGGCTCGGCGTGCTTCGTTGGCATAGTGTGCCAAGCGCAACGGGACCGCACGGCGCGGAATACGGGTGACAGGATAGGGATAAGGCGTGCTTGGGTGGGTATCGTCACTATAGGTCAGCACGCGCACATCGTAGCCATTCGCCTGTAGATGGGGCAGAATATGATACAGGTACGTGGCGGGTCCCCCACTTTCTGGATGAAAGATGCCTGTGGCAATTAACAATTTGGTCATGTCATTCTCCAACAAATCCAGCGCGATGGATTGTAACAAGCGCAATCAGGATTTGCCATGATCCCACATGGCACAGCAGATTGATGGAGGGTGGGCAGACGAAAGCGCATGCGTGTTCGTGGGGAGCGTGAGCGAAGCGTTGGAGCATTTGCGCCAACATGCGCACCTGTCGCCCCAACACATCATAGGGGAATTTATGCCCCCCTTCTTAGAACAAGAGCAAGCCCCCATCCCGTCCACGCCAGTAGACTAACCGCCATGCCCATCCACACCACACGGG
>CAIRDJ010000441.1 GCA_903877335.1 uncultured Chloroflexota bacterium
ATCAGAAATACGGATGGCGTAGATTAACCCGATGGCAAAACACGGCACACCGTCCCCAGCTACTTGGGTGAACACGAACGAGCCGAACGAATGTTGTTCGTTGATGTGATTGCCCCGTGTGCCAAAGTCAAAGCCACTGGTGCTGGCACGCAAAACATGCCCTATTTGTTCGGGGGCATCGGTCATTTCATCTCTCCTCCTAAGCGGTGATCTTGGCGTGTGGTTTCACGCGCGAAGTCTTTTGAGTCCGCTTTAGCGGAACGCCCGCGCTGTTTAATGCGATTGTTCTTGAGCAATTCACGCCACAATAACTGCTCGACATTCTCCCGATCTATCCCGCCCACATACGCCAATTCATCCGCGCGAGTTAACACATACGGATAGGGGCGGATGCCTTGAATGCGACACTGTGCGATCAACAAGGCATGGAGCGCATCAATCATCCCAGGATGCCGTGCCACCCACATGGGCACATCCACCCGCGCGATATGCGCCTGTGTTGTGTTCGAGGTGTTGATGTAAAAAGCGGCGATCTCGTAATCGGGAGAGGTGCGCTTGAAGTCATAGTTGGTGGGGGAATTTTGCGCGATTAGCGAGGTACGTTGACCGGGCTTGAGGATTTCCTCGAACAGGTCTAGGTCGGTTAAGCCCTCTAAGTCTCCGTTGTTATGAAGGTACATATCCGTGATTTGATGGTCTTCCAAGTCCAACAAGTGCAATAGGCTAATCCAATAGCTACTGCGCGGATTGTCGATGTAGCCGGCAAAAGTTGCTTGGCTCTCCTGCAAGTCTTGCAACAACGCCATATACTCCTGAATGAGCGAATTGCAATCGGTGACATCGCTGTCTGCAAAGAACTTAAGTAGATTGCCGTCATGTAACGTTATCAAATGCTGCACCCCTTGCTGGGCGAAGTGTCGCGCTTGTTGTGCCAACAGGCGTATTTCTCGCATGGTACGACGCGAATTGACCGTGCGATTGCTGATGAGTTGTTTGTGTTCGTCCAACAAATACGCATCGGTGTAAAACATCTCCGGCTGGGTGAAAGGCTCTGGGGTCATGTTATAACCGTGGTAGTACGTCAAGGTGGCGATATTCAACAAGTAGTATACAGCGGACGCATCTTGACTGGGATAAATCTGAGAGCCGTCCGCAGCAATGATGACGGCTTGGCTAGGCACGCTGGGGAGCGGGTGACGCTCATTCAATACAGCGTCCCCCCCCTGTGACAACATTGCCGCCCCACGATACCCGCTCACATCCGATTCACGCACCGCGCGGATGCGTGCTTGCACGAAGTCGCTTTCTCCGGCTTTGGTTTTGAAGAGCTTGATCGCCTTGGCAAGGACTTCATCCCGATCACGATAGGCGAGATAACGCCCCATGCGTTCAATGTCATGAATGATCTTGTTATATTCTAAAGACACCGCACTATGCTTTCTCTAGCAAACAAACTTAGGAAATGAATGGATGGACGGACAGCAACCCTGCACTGAAGCCCATCAACCCACTTACCACCCACTACACGACTAGCGTAGCACTTACGTTCTATAGCGTCAAGAAGTGCTGGCAGAATGGGTAGTCATGGATGCGCCCTCCGTGATAAACTGGCGAGACTATCCGCCTTGCGCGTCGGGCATGCCCACCAATCACTTAGGAAAATCGTATTGTCCTCACCCTCCATCACCGCCCATGAATCTAAACGAATCGCTCGTAATGCGGTTGTCCTGGCAAGTGCCAGTTTGATTAGCAAAGGGCTATTGTTCATCTGGCAATTTGTTTTAGCGCGCTGGATTGGTGAAACTGCCTATGGCATTTATGGGACGGTGGGAGGTTTGGCGGTCATTGCCTCAATCATCGGTAGCTTCAGCATGGGGCTAATCGTGATTCGGGAAGTTTCCAGAGAGCCAAGCAAGGCGGGGGCATATTTTGCTTCCACCCTATTTCTGCAAACTTTCTTGATGGGGGTTGCCTACATCGTCTTAAATGGGAGCGCGTGGGCATTGGGCTACAGCGAAACCATCCGCGTCTTCACCGCGTTATCAGGCGTGGCTTTGTTGATGGACTTGTTCGGCAACATCTGTTCTGACCAACTTCTAGCACAAGAAAAGATGCTTTCTACCGCGCTGGTCGATACCCTTCATATCGCCTTTCGGATTGGGGCAACGGCTTGGGCACTGGCACAGGGCTATGATTTGGTGGGGCTATATGCGGTTGGGATCGTCGCCAGTTTTGCGCGTTCGCTCGTGATGGGCGCAACATTGATCCGCACGGGGGTTCATCCTCGCTTTCCGCTAGAACGCGCCTTGACCATCCAACTATTGGTCAATAGCCTGCCGTTGGCGGTGTCTGCCTTTTTCACCCTGATTTATCAACAAGCGGATAAGTTGCTCTCCACGCGCTTCTTGAGCGAGGCAACCACCGGCTATTTAACAGCTGCCTATGTAATCGTGCAAGCCATCATTGAATTATTCAGCACCACCGTTCTGGTTGCCACTTACCCCATGATGTCACGCACGTATGGGCGCGGTGAGTTATTCGGCTTTGTGCTGGAGAAATTGGCATTCTTCACGGCGGTGATAACCCTTCCAGTCGGGTTGATCTTGGGCATCTTTGCGCCTTTCGTCACGCTCCCCCTCTTTGGCGCGGACTTTGCCCCAACTGCCAGCATCCTGCGCATCTTGGTGTGGTATGCCGTCATCACCATGATTGTGAATGTGTTTGCACAGGGCATGCTGGTACAAAATCAGCAACGTCGCCTGCTCATCATCAAGGTTGTGGGAGTATTGCTCAATGTTGGGTTCAACTTGTTGACCGTGTTATGGTTGAGCTGGGGAGTGTACGGGTTGGTGATCGCCTCAGTGGTCGCGGAGTTGCTCACCCTACAAGTGATGTTCTTGACCTTCCGCGAGGTGGGAACAAACATGCTTCGGCTGACGCGCAAGCTGGCTTTGTTGGCAATCGTGGGACTGGGCGTTGCGGGGGTGATGATGGGAGTGGGGGCGGTTGCCTCTCCCCTGTTGGCAATCATGATAGGGGTCGGATTATATGCCGTGTTGATGATGCGCCTCCCTATTTTGGATGCCGAAGAATGGGATTTGCTGTATCGCCTACTGGCAAGCATCCCCATTGGCAAGTATATTTTGCACATCTGGCATCGTCAGGTAGAGGTGAATTGGTAGATGAACAACGTCGAAATTCGGATTTTGCATGAACTTGATGAGATGGAAGCAGTACGGCAACTAGAGATTGAGGTGTGGAACGCCAACCCAGAACATGTGCTTTCTAGTCACTTGCTGTTTGTGATCGCCAAAAACGGTGGGATCATCATGGGGGCATGGAAAGATCAATGCTTGATCGGTTTCGTCATGGGTTTCATCGCCAAACGGCAACAAGAATATTATATCTATTCCCACATTGCC
>CAIRDJ010000442.1 GCA_903877335.1 uncultured Chloroflexota bacterium
CTGCAACACGGTCGGACGATCTTCTGCCCGAGCGCGTCGTCCGATCCATCATGGTGAGTTGCAACTTTGGCATGAATTGCCCGTGCTCATTCACTTAAACAGTGAAAAATCGCCTGATATTTCACCAGACGCTTAGAACGTGCTATCAAACGAGAAGGGCACATCCAAGCGTATCCACGTCCGCCCAATGCGGAACATATCCCCAGCTTGTATACTCACGCGCCCTTGAATGGGTTGGGGTTGGTGAAGCAAATACGTGCCGTTGCGGCTCTCTAAATCCTCTAGCCAAAAGCTCAACATAGCCAGTGACGACTGTTCACCCTCGCCCGTGACCGGCACGCTGTCGCACACGATATAAGCGTGTAGGCGCGAGACTTGATTGTCGAAGTCAATTTCCACATCGCACCCGCCCCGCCTGCCAATGGCGATCACCCGCACGGTGCCAACAGGAGGTTGGGTGAAGCGGAGAACCTTGCCGTCGAGCGGACCGCTCATGAATGTGATCGAGATATACTGTTTCACGCTATTTCATTCTCTGGTTTGAAAGCCTTGCGTTTCTTTTGGGCAACCGCACCACTTGAGCCACGCGCACGCATCTGCGAGCCGGTGCGTCGGTTATCGGATAGCCGATGTTGCTTTGGCGACTCCTTTAGATTACACCAAAACTTGACGAGGTGGGGCGTGCGTGCAATTTTGAGTGCATTCATGAGGAGCTTTGTTGTTTCACAAACACGAGGTGTTGGGCATGTCCCTCGTGTGGGTCTGTCGCAGGGTGTGCAAGGATGGTATCGCCATTGTTGAACTGATTGGCGATGAGCAAGTTGCTAATCGGACGGGTAATCAGTCGATCAATCGTGCGACGCAACGGGCGTGCCCCGAGCGCGGGGTCATAGCCCAATTCAAGGATCAACTCGCGCGCTTCGGGGGTTAAGGTGAGCGTTACGCCCTGCTCGGCAAGGCGTTCATATAAATCGCGCAATTGTAAGTGCAGAATTTTTTCGACCGTTTCGCGCGTGAGGGCGTTGAATGTAATCACCTCATCAACGCGGTTCAAAAATTCAGGTCGAAAGAATTGCGACAAATAAAGGGTATAGTCGCGCTTGTTCGTGAGTGAGTTATAGAAACCTAGCCGTTTACCGCCCTCTTGTGTGCCGATGTTGCTGGTCATGATGAACACCGCGTACCGTGCATCTACCGAGCGACCGTTGGCATCGCTCAAGCGTCCCTCCTCAAAAACTTGCAAGAAAATGTCGAAAACTTCTGGCGCGGCTTTTTCCACCTCATCCAGCAAGACCACGGTATAAGGGCGACGGCGCAACCCTTCTGTAAGTTGCCCGCCTTGACTGGTATCACGGTAGCCGGGCGGGGCACCGATCAAGCGCGAGACCGTGTGCGCGTCATGAAACTCGGACATATCAAGGTGCAAGATCGCATCCGCCGTTCCAAAAAGAACTTCAGCAAGCGCGTGCGCCAGTTCTGTTTTGCCCACGCCCGACGGACCCAAAAAGAGGAACACCCCGAGCGGACGGTTGGGGTCATTCAAGCCTGCCCGCCCCGCTTTGATGATTGCCGCCACCGTATCAACAGCATCTTCTTGTCCAATGACCCGCGCCCGCAAACTGCACGCTAGGTTGGTGTATCGCTCGCGGTCTGCTTGCGTCATCTCGCTCACGGGAATGCCTGTCCATTCGGAAAGCACCGCGGCAATGTCTTGAGCAGTGACTTCATCATTGAAGTTATCGGCTTCATCCACCGCAAAATGGCGAATGGTGATGCGCGTACACGCCTCATCGAGCAGATCAAGTGCTTTGTCTGGCAAACGACGATCGGTCAAATAGCGCATCGAAAGTTTTACCGCCGCTTCAATGGCTTCATCTAGGATGGAAATGCCGTGGTGAGCGGTCAACCGCTGGCGCTGCCCGGTCAAAATGAGGATGGCGGATTCTTGGTTGGGTTCTTCTACGTCAATCGTGCGGAAGCGACGCTCCAGCGCGGGGTCTTTGGCAATCGCCTTGCGATATTCCTCGTGCGTGGTTGCCCCAATGCACATCAGTTCGCCACGCGCCAAAGCCGGCTTGAGGATGTTTGCCGCGTCTAGGTTGCTGTCGATCGTGTCTCCCGCGCCCACAATGGTATGAATCTCGTCAATGAAGAGGATCACATTGCCAGAGCGAGAGGCTTCGGCAACGATGCCCAACAAGCGTTCTTCAAACTGCCCACGCAAGCTGGTGCCGGCGACCAACGTGCCAATCTCAATTTCAACAATGCGTTTGGAAAGTAGGTGAGTGGGGGCTTCGCCTGCAAAGATGGCATGGGCTAACCCTTCTACCACTGCCGTCTTGCCCACCCCAGCATCGCCTAGCAACAGGGGATTGTTCTTTTTGCTGCGGGCGAGCGTGCGCGCCACCGCGCGGATCTCGCGCTCACGGGCGAAAACGCGGTTAATCTTGCCATTTGCAGCTTGTTGAATGAGGTCGCGCCCATATTTGTCTAACAGCGGGGTGGGCATGCCTTGACTGTCTGACATGTCTACTTCGGCACCGGTGTCCATTTGAAAGCCGTCACTGAAATCATCAACGCCATTGCCTTCTAAAAGGCTCTTGATGGACAGCATGTCAGCGGATTCAATGAGTAACTTGTGTAACCAGTGATTGAGGTTGAACCCAAGCTCAAGCAGCTTTCGAACAGCGATGCCTTCTCCCTCTTGTAGAAGCGCAACCAAAACATGACGCTCTTGGGTTTCGTAATGTCCTTCTTGTTCTGCCAAAAAGACTGCCAAAGAGAGCACCATGCAACTTCTGGGGGTGAGGGGTAAAATGGCAAGATGCCCACCATCCCCGCTACCCACCTCCCGCCGAATGATGTTACGCACGGTCATTGGGTTTAGCCCGGCATGGTGTAACAACAAAGAGGTGTGTCCATCTTTATTCTTGCTGATCGCAATGAAAAGATGTTCTGTGCCGATGTAATCATGTCCGAGCCGACGCGCCTCATCCGCTGCTGCGGAAAGGATGCTCAGGCTACGCGCACGTAATTCGTGTTCGGGAATGTCTGGGGATGAACTCACAATGCTCAACCTCAAGATGCTTGTAATTGGGATGCAATGACGTTGACGAGTATACAATAACTCATTGGCTAGATGACAAAGTAAAGTTGTTTTGCTGCAGAATAGCCGAAATCAAATCAGGTTGATGCAACTTGCATGTGTCTGTGCAAGTTCCGCATAGATCACCACGCGAATTGAGGATAAGGCGTGTGAACAGGGAGCGTGGCACACTGCCTGTTGTCCCTAAGAAAGAGAGTGAACACCTCGCTGTGGGCTAGTTTTCAAGGGTCACGGTGGCAGCAGGACGGATGAAATCCACGCCTGTTCGAGGAGTTTGTTGAACGCGAATGACCAACCACAATAACACCGTAATCATTCCCACTCCTGCCAGTACCCACATCAATCGGTTTCGCCCTTTGTAGGAAGCGGGGCGTTTTAGTGGAGCAGGGCGTTGACGGATGATCCATGCTTGAAAGAGGCGCACAACCATCCGATAACCGCCCGACGTTTGGGTTATCACTTGTTGATATTCGAGGCTACGGATCGTTGCACGAACCATCGTTCGTTCCAACGCGAGGTCACTTTCTAGCAACCACTTTTCCAACACCGAAAAATGAATGACCGTCTCATCCTGCTGATTGTGCAAGTCAGCAATGGCATGGAGAATGGTGTGTTCATGGTCATTGAGCGTGTGCCAAATCTGCTGAAAGAACGCATCATGTTGCGTTTGCAACGCTTTCATGGTTGCTTGAATGTCTTTGAAGGGGGGCGTGCTTTGGGCATTTCGCACATCGCGCAGGTAATCTGTGAGTAACCAAGGGTGCCCCCCAGTCAATGTGTGAAGTGTGTTGACGGTTGGTTCATCCACTGGTGCGTTCGGTAGAAAAGCGACGATGCACTGTCGCACTTCAGCTTGGGTGAAATAGGGTAGGCGGATGGCGGCGGCGCTTTCTTGAACGATGGTGCGATACTTGACCAATAACTCTTCTTGAGATAACGGGAGCGTGGTCGCCATCAACAATTGCCCAGACAGGTTAAGCAACTCGCTCAGGTGGTCCGCAAAAATTTGCGCTTGCTCGGCGGGCAAATGATCTTCTAACAAGTGAAAATCGTCAAACAACCAAACTAAGCGCCGATGTGGGCGGATGATACGAAGCAAGGTCACAATGAAACGATCTTGAAACCACGCCCAAAACAACAACTCATCGTGTAGGATTTCTGCATTGGGGGAGGGTAGACGACCTTCCATATAGGTACGTGTTGCCATGACTTGATGAATTCTTTCCATTAACTGCAACCATAGGGCAGTTTCAGTCTGTACAGGGGTAGATTTCAACGGTATGTATATACCGATGGTCAAATCGTCCATGCTGTTCAACCAGTGTTGTAGTAAAGCGGTTTTGCCCATGCCATGCCCACCCAGGATGGTCAATGCTCGCGGGCTTTGGGCATCAACAACGTGTTGATGAATCTTGGCAAAAATATCCTCACGACCAACGAAAGGAACTCGGTTAAGGGAATTGGGAGATTCAGTCATGGTAGGTTGCTAGGTGTAAGTAACGACTCTAGGATAAGTCTAAGGGAAACCAACCTATTACGCAAATAGTGAGATGGCGAAGGAGCATTTTTGCATGACGAAGGATAGACAACCACCACGCGCGGTGGCGCTGGTGGGAATGCCCGGAGCGGGGAAGTCCGTATGTGCGGACTACCTCGAGCAGCAGGGTTATTACAAGTTTCGCTTTGGGCAAATTGTGGTGGATGAAGTTGCACAACGAGGGATGTTGCTCACGCCCGCTAATGAGCGGATCGTGCGAGAATCGCTACGCGAGGCGGAAGGCATCAATGCGATTGCGCAACGTGCCTTACCCTATTTGACCAACGCGCTAGAACAGCACCAAACTATTATCATTGATGGTCTATACGGCTTCGGAGAGTACAAGTTGCTGAATGCTCAACTGGGCGCATCCATGGTGGTCTTGTGTGTGACGTGTGATCGTGCTTTACGTTATGCGCGTTTGACCGAGCGTTCCGAGCGCCCGTTAAC
>CAIRDJ010000443.1 GCA_903877335.1 uncultured Chloroflexota bacterium
GGCAAAATCAATACATCCAGTGCCAAATCATCCGAACGAATTTCATCGGCGGTGAATTGACTGGGGCGTGTGATGTTACAATAATAGCACTTGAGTGCGTGGGTGTGTGGGTCTTGAATGCGGAAGACGTTATACCAGCGATTGCTGTAGAACCATTCAGTGAACACATCCCCACGCAACAAAACTACCTCACCAACTTGGGCACGCTCCACTTGAAAGATGGCACGCACACAAACAGAGTGGGCATCTGCTTCGACACGCTCCCCTTCATAGCTGATAACCTCTTGCCCACGCTCATCTTGTTTGTAGATTCTCATGCTCGCCCCTGTGTATGAATCAACAACAATGATCCATCTGTGAAATGGATGGTGACCTCCGGCATGATGAAGACGTTGCTCATCCCGCGTGCATGCCCCAACAACAGGTCTTCGCCCTTGAGCGGATAATAGAGTCCGCTCGTATGAACATGAGATACAGTGGAGGAAAAAGGCAGTAAAGACAGGGTATCCCCAACCGCCCCATGTAGAGTATGTTCCCCCGCCCCCACCAACCACAACTGTTGCTCAAAACCCACCAAGCGCACATCATGCCCTGCCAAAGCTGGCAACGCCAGTAGATAGACGTTTCCCAGCGTTTGGTCAAACCGATTGCCGAACGCGCCAATGATGAAAATAGGGTTATGTCCGTGTTGATGGGCATAGAGCAACGCCAGCTCTAGATCGGTCTCATCTTTCTCTGGTGGGAAAACATGAAGCACGCTCCCCTGTTGTTGAAAGAACGCGCGTTGCTCGGTTGTGGTGCTGTCCATGTCGCCAATGATGACATCTGGGATGAGTTGATAGGCTTGATAGGCCAAGTTCGCCCCCCCATCCGCAGCAATGATACGACGGTTGGGGTGCGCTTCTAAAACTTGTTGAACGGCTTTACCCTGTGCGGGGAAGCCATTCGCAAAAATAATGGCAGGTTGTGTCATGCTTTAGCGAGCGCGTCTGCGCCGGCGTTCCTTTGCTTGCAATTCCTTAGATTCCCCAACATGATCGCAGTCTAAAATGAAACGACCCACCATGACGAAGCGATCTGTATTTTATTGAACGACCCACCAAAAAGGGAGTGAGCGGGCGCATCGATTCTTGCTTGGTCGCAACACAGATGCTGTATCCTAGCTTGAGTTTGGCAAAAGTAACAGATGAGCCAGTAGGATGATTCAAACTTAGGGGGATAAATCAAACAGCTTCCTAATTTTACTCTTTTTATTGAATGAGATCATAAAGCCAAGGTTGTGTGCCAAGTTAGCCAAACCCAAACAAGCCGCCAGAACTGATTACGCGCATTTCGGCAGTCGCTTGAGCGAGCGCAAAATCATGACGGTAATGGCAATGTTTCACCAAAAGCAGTGCCTTCACCTCGCGGAATTTTACCCAATGTTCAGCTTGAGGTGAACTATTTCAACCAGCATCAACTATAATTATGGTGAATTGTGTAGGAGAAAGTATAGTTGAAAAGCATCTTCATTGCTTTTATTGTCGGCTCGTTGTTCGTCCTGGTCAGTTCGACTTTAGCCCAAACGCCTGATTTAATCGGTCCCGAAAGCTATCCAGAGGGGATCAATCCTTTAACAGGCTTGCCATTCCCCGACCCATCAGCTACTCAGCGTCGCCCCATTGTGGTCAAGATTTCTAACTCCCCTCCCCTAGTGCGCCCTCAAGCAGGATTAGGGGATGCCGATTTGGTATTTGAACACTACACAGAAGCAGGCATCACGCGGTTTTCTGCTGTGTATTATGGCTATGCTCCCGATCGCGTGGGGTCTATCCGTAGTGCCCGCTTGCTCGATTATGAACTTGCCCCCATGTATCAGGCATTCTTAATGTTTTCGGGTGCAAGCACCGGGGTAGAAGAACTGATCTACGGAACGGAGGCAATGGGGATTGTGGAAGAACGGACGGCAGCAGGAAAATTAATTTTGCCCCCCTCTGATTTCGTTGAGCGTGCTTATCGCGGGGTCACGTATGGGTATCCGTACTATTGGCGCGACGATACCATAGCAGTGCCCCATAACTTATTCGGGAATCCCAACGCAATCTGGGAACTGGCAACCAGCGAGGGCAAGAATACAAAGGTAGAACTGAAGGGTATGGCATTTTCTACTGCGTTGCCAACTGGATCAGCGGGCGTTGCCAACACCCTAGATGTTCGCTACGAAACCACCCGCGCCCAGTGGTTTTATCAACCTGAACACGGACGCTATCAACGGATGACGGATGGCATTCTGCATTATGACGGCAACACCCTAGAGCCGATCATGGCGGACAATGTGGTGGTGCTCTTCGCAGGGCATCACCTCACTGACATTGTCGAAAGTGTGTGGCAAGATAACGTCAGTTGGAGCATGCAAATCCTAGTTTGGCCCCAAGGCGACGCGCTCGTGTTTCGAGATGGACAGGCATACCTTGCTCGCTGGGTTCGCTCCACCCGCCCGGAACTCATCCGCTTAGAAACGCCTGACGGGCTACCTCTTGCGCTTAAGCCCGGTCAAACTTGGTTTCAAGTTGTCCGCAACCCTGAACAGATGAACCCTGACAATGAATGGGTACGCTACGAATGAGCGTAAACATCTGATTATGGAGTCACCGAGTTGGCTATGAATATGGTAACATCAAGCTATCTTGAAACGTATTTGATATGAAAGGTGACACGATGCAAAACAGTATGCCCACCCCACCCCCCGGCTTGCCCTCTTCCAATGCGGAAGCAATGGGACGCTATGCCCTCGTAATTGACCGCCTGCTGGCAGAGATTGGTTTGATGCCGGAAGAAGTGCGCATGAATATTGAGACCGGCTTTGGTTGGAGATTCCAACGCGGTTCAGCGGTAGTAGAAATCTACTTGGCGGAAAACAACAATGTTGGTTATATTCAAGCACTCTCTCCCATTGTTTACATCCCCGAAGACAATCAATTGGCATTATTCAAATATCTGTTGGAGTTGAATTTACAGCTCACTAACGCAGCAGTCGGCTTGCATGGGGACGTAATTTACGTGTTCTCTGAGCGAGAGATCAACGGGTTAGATGCCAATGAGATCAACGATTTAATCACCCGTGTTGCCGCTTATGCCGACGGATTAGATAACCAGATCGTGGAACAATTCGGCGGAACCCTCTACCTAGATGAGTAATGTTGATGATTTCTCGGCGAACATTTTTACAATCTAGCCTTTTGATGGGGATGGGGGTTGCCCGCTGGGGTAGCCCCACGCCCCTTCCCTATAGCGTGATGGTGCCTGACTTCATGGAAGCCCTTCTCCCACCTAACGCGCTGGACTATCTCAACCGCACCATTCCCGACATCTTCCAAACGCATGCCGATTGGTTGCCGTTGATGCCCTTGCCCAGTTTGTTTTGTGTGGTGAATACCTTCACAGAGACAATCCTAGCGCATGGTGATAACTTGATCGCCGAAGATGTGCTTGGAGACGAAGCACTGACCCTATTAGAAGTGCAGGACTTGTTGCTCCGCAAACGTTTCGGGAGCGTTTCTACCCCGCATCGTGGGGCAA
>CAIRDJ010000444.1 GCA_903877335.1 uncultured Chloroflexota bacterium
CTGCCCAATCCTAGCCTGCCCCCCCTCACGGAGGAATTGAGCGGGGCGGCGATGATCCGCGAGGTGCATGTGTATGGGCAAGCGGTGGGCGTGGGACAGTCTGAAAGTGGCAAGGCACAACACATTGGCTTGGGGGGCAAGCTGATTGAACACGCGGTGCAGATTGCGCAGCAACGGGGCTATCGCATGTTGGCGGTGATTTCGGCGGTGGGCACGCGCGGTTACTATCGAGGGCGCGGGTTCGTGGACGGCACATTGTACCAACATCGCCCGCTTACACTTCCTTAACCGTGCACATTAGGTCTGCAATTTTTGATAATGCTGGCTATGCTTTTAACGAAGAAGAGGTGACGAAGGTGGACAATGATAACAAAGATTATTCACAAAGAATTACGTATTAACCTTTGCACACCGCCTTAACTCACGGCATACTTAATGTGGATTGGTAAGTCAAGTATTTTTGACGGTAGTGGTCACATCGGTCGCCCTAGTCTCTGATGATACCCAAAACCCTGAGTTGGTTGCTCAACAATGGCTCTCAGCGACAATTGGTGGTGATGGTACCACACTTGGTTCAATGACTTGCCGTGACAGGCACGAAGATGCCTCTACAACAGGCTTGTCTATGGCAATGCTGAACGGATTGGGAATGATCTTCGGTACCGGTGGACTAGCAGTTGATTTGTCGGGCGTGTCGTTTCGTGAGACGCAACGTGAAGGGAATTATGCCATCGATGAGGCAAGTGGTTATATCTACGTATCAGTAGCTGGTGCCTTCCAAGAGAACTACACGTCGGGTGTGTTTACGATGGTTTATGAAGATAATCGCTGGAAAGTGTGTGAATTTGTTAGTTAGGAGAATCAACATGAATAGGAATCAAGGGATTGTTATTACTGTTACGATGGTATTCAGTCTGGGAGCACTTCTGCTCATTCAAACCCCACCTACCTTACTAGCCCAGTTGGATGCTACCAGTCAACAAGAAACCGTAGATGCTCAGGTACGGGCGATGTTTGCCGCTACCGAAGCGGCGCAACGAGTTCAACAGGCTTTTGAGCAAGCCCAAACAGCGACGGCTGAATTTAAAGCGACTGACCAAACTGTATTTGAGCAGGCGCGAGTTGCAACCGCACAAGCGGCTCAACCACAAACCAATGCCGATTGGCTGGCTCATTACCCGGATGGACTGAGTTTCACGGATGAAAAAGGAACAGCGATGGTGTGGGTGCCAGCGGGATGTTATCAAATGGGCGGTGATCCCAATGCTTGGGATTGGGGCAATGAGAGTGCGCCGCGTAGCAATGGTGAACAATGTTTAGAAGGATTTTATATTGACCAATATGAAGTGACGAATGCGCAATATGTAACCTTTTTAACCGCTAACGGAGGCAACCAGGGGGCAGATCAAGTCGAGTATATTGATTTAGATGATGATGATCGTCGGATTAATGGGGGTGGGTTGACTTGGACGATTGAGAGTGGTTATGAGGCACATCCCGTGATTGAGGTGACGTGGTATGGTGCGCGTGATTATTGCCGTTGGCGAGGGGGTGATTTACCAACGGAAGTACAGTGGGAATATGCGTCACGGGGACCCAGTGGCAATCTGTTTCCATGGGGGAACGAGCTTGATACGTCCAAAGCCGTTTTTCGCAACCACCACGGTACCGCTAGAGTGGGTAGCATTGAGTCTGGACGGTCATGGGTGGGAGCCTATGATTTAAGTGGGAATGTTTGGGAGTGGATATTGAATGACTATCAGGCTTACCCATATTATACAGACGCGGTTAGTATTAATTATGATAATTACCGCGTTCTGCGGGGCGGTTCATGGAGGGGTAGCTACACTTCCGACCTTCGGTCGTCCTCTCGTGGCCACGATACGCCTGGCTATGCCGGCATCAGCGATGGTTTTCGTTGTGCCCGCTCTTAATGTTCTTGTTTCTTGATTCCTTGTTCCTTGTTTTTTGACGGCATTTCGTGCCCTCCTTGGCGAGCAAAGCGAGCATCCTCGCCTTTCCCGCGAAGCGGGTCGCTACAAAATTCTTGGAGTATGATGAAGACATATAAAGACCTGTATCTGTAAGGACGTGCAACGGCGCGTCTGAAACCGTGTAAACCCATTCAAAAGAGGGTGTACTAAAGGTGAATCTAATGAATTATCCATGTGAATTTTGTGATACAGACCAAGAACAGGTACAAAAACCTGTTACCGTGACCCGTCAACGGTGCGGGCAATGGTTCATTTTTGAACAAGTCCCGGCATGGGTTTGCCCGAATTGTGGGCATCGCTATTTTGAGGCAGAAACGATGGAGTCAATGGAGGCGCACATGACCACCACCCCCAACAATGCGCGTCCCGTCACCGCGTGGGCAATCTCACTCACTGAGCGTGCGGGTTAAAAATAGCGCATGGCATAGTTCTATTAATGAACGCGGATCGGTTTGATCGGAAGGATCGGTTTCTGGGAATGTCGGGCGCGTGATGTTTCAGCTTGTTCACGCCCAAGTTCAAAACGGTGCGTTTCCCCGCCGTGAAAAATAGGCGTTGTAGCAAAAGATTTTGATTGATTGCGTGGTTCTTCCGTCTTTTTGACACGAGGCTTTCGCGGGTCAGTTCGAGGATTTGCTTCTTCACTTTTCGAGATAAGTTCTGCAATGTATACTCTTACAGCAAGCGTGACAGCATAATGGTAGAGCGTATCCTATGACCCAGCGGATTCAACCGAAGAATAAAATTGCAGAAAGTCGGCGTCGGAATCGTATCCTCTTGATGGGGATCATTTTGGCAACGTTGCCCTTTTATTGTGTTGGGGGCATCCTGTTTTTCCTTGCGCCGAATGATCCCAAGCCAACCCCTCCCCCAGCTGTGCTGGTCACGGTGACACCGTATGGCGGGGGCGCGTCGAGCACAGTCGCCCAGGCATCCAACACGCCCGCGCCGTTGGCAACGCAAACGCTGGTGCCCACCCCCACCAACCAAACGCTTCCGACGCAAGCACTAGGCGTGCCCGCCACCCCCATCCCCGCTCGTACCGCCACGTTCACACCCGTTCCCACGTTAACGCCTACGCCTTTCGTCCCACCAACGGCAACCTTCACGCCATCCAGCACGCCTGTTCCAGCATCAACCGAAACCCCCATCCCCTTTGAGAGTCCATCATGAGTGAACTGAATTCGCGCATCCGCAACTTACGAATTGTGTTGTTTGGGATAATCCTAGCTACCATCCCGTTTTACTTTTTGGGGACGTTCTTATATATTGTTGCCCCACGCCAAGGGGCAAACGCCCTTCCGAGCGAAACGCCCACGCTCGATGTCACCTTCACCCCGTTGGGGTTGGATGTCACCGCGACGCGCACCTTGATTCCCTCCCCTACGGGAAGCTACACCGCGACCCCGCTCAACCGGTTGGTTGCCACGCCGTATCAGTTCTTGCCCCCTGCCAGAACCAACACGCCCATTCCGACCCTGTACATCCCACTGACCGCCACCACCGCGCCAAGCCTCACCCCGTTGCCCAGCAATACCGCCTTGCCCACCGCAACCTTCTTGCCCACGCTCGCCGCGGCAACCAGCACGCCTGTTCCCACGAACACGCCCGTTCCGCCCAGCTCAACGCCGATCCCAGTACCCACTGAGACACCGATCCCAGCACCGACAGACACGCCCATTCCGATTCCAACGGATACGCCCATCCCATTGCCAACCGATACGCCCGTTCCGCCTGAACCCACCGCCACCACAGGAGTTTAACCCGATGACGACGTTTGACCTCAAACAACATCTCCAGCGATTGGTCACGGTGCATGCTGTGAGTGGCTCGGAAGCCCCCATGCGTGCCGTGCTGCGTGAGGAGTGGCAAGGATTGGTGGATGCGTTCGATAGCGACGGTTTGGGCAGTTTGATCGGCATCAAGCGCAACACGCGCCAAGTTGAACAACCCTACCGCATTTTGCTTTCCGCGCACATGGACGAGATTGGCATGGTGGTGAGCAACATGGTGGACGGATTCCTGCAGGTGCAGCGCATTGGCGGGACGGACGCGCGGATATTGCCCTCCCAGCGCGTGTGGGTGCATGGGCGCGAGGGGTTGCTGGGCATTGTGGCAACCAAGCCCCCCCACTTGCTCAAGGAAGAAGAGCGCAAGAACTATCCGCTACTGGAAGATTTGTTGATTGATGTCGGGTTCTCTGCAGAAGAAACCGCCCAGCGCGTGCGCATTGGCGATACCGTCACCCTTGATGCGCCCCCGCTCGACATGGGCAGTCGCTTCGTTTCCAAGTCGCTAGACAACCGCGCTGGCATCGCCACCCTGACCACCTGTTTACACCTGTTGCATAACCTGCATCATGCTTGGGATGTGTACGCGGTGGCGAATGTGCAGGAGGAATCTGTTGGGGAATATTTGGGAGCGGTGACCAGCACCAACCACATCGCGCCTGATTTGGCAATCGTGGTGGATGTCACCTTTGCCAACCAACATGGTGCACACGGGAACGACAACTATGAGCTAGGCGAAGCGGTGCCGATCAGCTACGGTCCCAACTTCCATCTCAAGCTGTTTGATGAAATGCAAGCAACCGCCCACGCCCTCGAGATGAAAACCGTTGTGGATGTCTTGACCGGTCAAAGCGGTACGGATGCGTGGGGGATTCAAGTGGCGCGGGAGGGCGTGCCTTGCGCCTTGTTGAACGTGCCCATCCGCAATATGCACTCTCCCATTGAAACCGCTGACCTGCGCGATATTGAGCGCGTGGGGCGGTTGATGGCACATTTCATCGCTAATCTCGATTCAACCTTTTTGAACCGCATCGGATGGACGACCCATCATGACTAACTATCCTGAACTGTTGCAAGACCTCTCTAACTTGGATGGCATCTCTGGGCATGAGGGGCGCGTGCGTGACCGCATCCTCAGCGCGTTAGGAGACCGCCTGCCGAATCATCACATTGATAGCATGGGCAACTTGTTGGCGCATTGGCACGGCACACACGGCGACCAACGCCCACGCATCATGCTGGCGGCGCACATGGACGAAGTGGGATTCATGGTGACGGGCTATGACAGCGACGGCAGTTTACACTTCGCCAGCGTGGGGGGCATCAGCGATCAAATTCTGCCCGGCTTGCGCGTGCGCGTTGGGACAGACAAGCCGATGGGGGGCGTGGTCATGTGGACACCCATCCACAAGAACCGCGAGGTCAGCATCAAACTCATGAGCAACCTGCGCATTGATATTGGCGCAACCAGCAAAGGCGAAGCACAGGGCAAAGCCCCGCTCGGCACACCGATCATGTTTGAGACCGTCTTTGCCCCGCTGGGGAATTTGTGGAGCGGGAAGGCGTTGGATGATCGGGCGGGGTGTAGCGCGTTGGTGGAGGTCTTGAACGATGCGCCGTATGATGCGGATGTGCTGATGGCGTTCACCGTGCAAGAAGAGGTGGGCTTGCGTGGGGCAAAGGTGGCGGCAAAGATTTTGAAGCCCGATGTTGCCCTCATCCTAGAGACCACCACCGCCCAGGATTTGCCCAATCCCCACGCCAGCGAGGGCGAGGATCAACCCAACCCAACCTGTCGCTTGGGAGCAGGCGTTGCCCTCACCGTGATGGATGCAGGAAGCATCACCCCGCCCCAATTGTTGCGCTTTGTGGAACAAACCGCCCAGC
>CAIRDJ010000445.1 GCA_903877335.1 uncultured Chloroflexota bacterium
AGAGGGGGCGGACGCGAAAGATACCGCCAATTGGATGATTACCAACCTTTTCGCCCTGATGAACAAGGACAATATGTTTGGCGAAGAGATCGACCAGATCAAGATTACGCCCCAACAATTTGCGCGACTGGTGAAGCGCTATACCTCTAAAGTGATTAACAAGGGGTCTGCTGATAAAGTCTTGAAAGAGATGTGGGCAAGCGGACAAGAGCCAGACGACATCATTGCTGCGCTTGGTTTGGCACAAGTTTCTGACACTAGCCTCATTGTTGAAGCAGTTGCGAAAGTGTTGAGCGAACAACCCGACATGGTGCAAGGCTACTTGAGCGGTAAAGACAAACTCTTCGGCGCACTGATGGGCATGTGCATGAAGGCACTGCAAGGCAAGGGAGACCCTGCCGCCATCAAGCAGATCTTGACTGAACGATTAGACGAAAAAAGATAGCATAACCGCGTGGAATAGGGTAAAATCCCAATGGAAGCGCGTCGCGTGATTGTTGAATGAATGGTGGAACTTGAGAGGAAAAGAGCATGTCATACCAACAAATTATCATCGTTGGGAATGTTGGAAGAGACCCTGAATTGCGTTATGTTGGGAGCGGCATTGCCGTAACAGATTTCTCTCTAGCCGTAACACGCAGGCGGACAGATCAAGATGGCAACCGACAAGAGACCACCACATGGTGGAAGGTGACATGTTGGCGCAAGACCGCTGAGATCGTCGCCCAATACGTTCGCAAAGGGCGACAAGTCTTGGTGGTTGCCTCTCAAGTGGAAGCTGAATCGTTTCAAGGGCGTGATGGTCAAGCCCGTGTTCAACTCAAAGTGACTGCCGATGATGTGCGTTTGTTGGGCGGGCGTGGTGATGACCACGAGGGTGGCGGGTCAGTTTCTGGTGGGGGATATAGTTCCAATGCCGACTTCGCCCCACCTCCTGATGATATGGGCGATATCCCATTTTAGTGCCCGTAAACGCTTACGGTTCAAAAGTAATCATGGGGGCAAAAAGTCTAATTCAGAGGTGTGATAATGATTATTTTTTTTGATTAAAATTCACCCTGTACATTTTTGGCAGACCGTCTTAAATTATTTAGAATGACGGTCAAAAAATTTTACATGCACGTCATACAAGGTTGTGATTAGTGTTAGATTATTGAATAACTTCCATTAAGGCGCAAAGTATGACCATAGAGTTTGACTATTGCATTAATCGAGTGATGGTGAATTCTCAAGACCTTTTGGGTGAAATTAGGGAAGAGAACCTACTATCTGCAAAGCTGAGCAATATCTGTGATTTGGCGACACGCTTGCAACAGTTGAACTTGGCGCAAAGGATGCTCTTTGATTTCTATCAATTGCGGGGCACGTTAAGCCAACCAATTTCTCAGTTGCTCTATCAAACTTCTAAACTTTCTGTAGCCGAGGTTGAGGGTAGGGTGGCACGAGAATGCATCAATCAAATTATTCTCCATGCACAGTATGCCCATTGGTATGTGGACGTGCTTAGGTCTATTTGGCTTCAATTTAGTCGTGTGTCAAAAGATGAGCCACACGGAAGGTTGAGTGTGGAATCTCATCTGAAGTGGTATTTAGAACATCGTATGCTCCAAAGGCGATTCGAACTGGTAAAGATCGAAGAAAAGATGCCTGAAATTGATGGGACTGATTTTCAGTTGCAACAGTTATTAAAAGATATTTTTAGCATCGCGCTTGACCTTGATGAGCAGGCAAAATTAGACTTAATTGCGTACCAAA
>CAIRDJ010000446.1 GCA_903877335.1 uncultured Chloroflexota bacterium
CTGGGGCGCATTATCGGTTACATGATAATCGCTTAGAACATTCTCCCTTCACTGCTGTTCAACAACTCCCCCCTGCCCATTCTTTACACTGGCAAGGGGAGAAAATGAGTGTTTCGCGTTACTGGGCTTTACAGCCCACCGAACAACCCGTCGCTTCCTTCACAGAGTTAGCGCAACAGTACCGTGAGTTGCTCTTGGATGCCGTTCAAAGGCGCGTGAAACGTAAGCCCAACCTAGCATTCACCCTGTCGGGTGGGATGGACTCTTCATCAGTCTTGGCAAGTGCGGTGGCAACGCAAGGGCAAAAGTTCCATGCGTTCTCCTCAGTGTATGTAGATAAAACATTCGATGAATCGGACGAGATTCAAACGATGTTGTCCTCAACAGTTGAGGAATGGCATCAAGTCGTCATAGGGAATCAGATTGATTGGATGAAGATCATCGGTGAGATGGTCGCCATTCATGATGAGCCAATTGTTACGGCAACGTGGCTTTCACATTACTTGCTCTGTCAGCAAGCACATGCACAGGGTTTTGAAGCGATGTTTGGTGGGTTAGGTGGAGATGAACTGAACGCAGGGGAATATGAGCATTATCTGTTCTTCTTCGCAGATTTGCGTTTCCGTCAGCAGGAGAAGCGTCTATCCCACGAGATTCAACAATGGGCACATTACCACAATCACCCACTGTACCGCAAATCTGCACAGGTTGCCGAAGAGGCGTTGGGGCGATTGGTGGACTTCAACCATGCTGGACGGATTCGCTTCGATCGTGACCGCCTTAATCGCTACGCTCACACGCTTCACCCTGACTACTACAATATTCGGCTCTTTGAACCTATCCTAGAGCATCCCTTCACTAGCTACTTGAATAACCGTACTTACCAAGACTTAACCCGCGAGACGATTCCGCCCTGTTTGCGTGCGGAAGACCGACAAGGAATGGCATACAATGTCGACCATGTATTGCCTTTCTTGGATCATCGTCTGGTCGAGTTCATGTTCAATATCCCTGTCGAATATAAATATCAAAGCGGCGTTTCTAAGCACTTACTGCGTGAGGCAATGCGTGGCATCCTGCCAGAAGAAACGCGCACCCGTGTGAAGAAGACGGGTTGGAACGCCCCTGCGCAACAATGGTTTGCGGGGAGTGGCAAAGAAACGTTATTGCGCGATGTCGTTCACTCACAATCGTTTAGAGAACGTGGGATTTACAACTTGGCGACGGTAGAATCCATCATTCAAGAACATGACAACATTGTTCAAAATAATTTAAACCAAGAAAACCACATGATGTTCTTGTGGCAGTTGGTCAATTTAGAACTATGGTTACAGTACGTTGATCGCCTTTAGGGAGCAAAACCATGAAGATTGAACTCAGTAACCCACCCCGCATTTTTCATATTCCCTTACCAAACGGAGAGCGCATTACCCTTTCCGACTGCGCTCATATCACGCTAGGTGTGGATGAGCAAATCACCCTGTTCACTGACAACGGGAATGAATATGACATCACTCGCAAAGATTGGGGATACTACGCCACCCCCTCGCTCAATCGCCGACTTGCTCACTTCCATTTGCGCGCAGTCTTGGTGCGTGGGTTAAATGATACCTTCTTCATTAACTTGGTGGAACAGGGGTATGAGGCATCTTTTAAAAGCTATCTCGACCGTCACAACATCCGCGTTGTGGCATGGTTGGATACACTAGAGGCGTTAGAACATCTCGAAGCGTTGATGTTGAGCAATCAATATAGCCCCCAACTTGAGATCACGCGCTTTGCCCAAGCGTACTTGGGGAAGGGGACGCACTCACTATTAGAAATCCAAAGCCAGCATGCCGAGCTTGGAGCCTCTCTGGGGCAACGGGGATGGACGGTATCGCATCTGCAGAACGTTGACGCACCCACCCCAGAACATCCATACGATGTCGTGTGCTTCAATCAAGTGCTACGCAACGATGAGGAAAGCCGTCACTTGCTGAAAGGCGCACACCGTTTCCTCCGTCAGGGTGGGTTTGTTTTCGTAGCCGTCTCAACCGACACCCCATACGCTTTCAGCATTACAACATTCGCGCTGATGGCAGAACTAACGGAATGGGAAATTATCCGTATTGAACGTCAACAGAATATCCTTTTCGCATTTCTAGTCCATAAGGAATCCTAAACCATGAGCAACGAGGTTTTAACCACCACCACCAAAGATTATGAGGCGCGTTATCAAAACGGGTATGGTCTCATCTATCCCGAATCCCACATCATACGGGTGCATCGTCACATCTTGCAATGGGAGCTGAAGCAAGAACCCGATGCCATGTTCGATTTTGGGTGTGGGTCGGGTCAACATGCGTGGTATTTTGCACAACAAGGCTATACTCCGCATGGTTGTGATGTCAGTGAGACAGCTATTCAACAAGCGAAATCAATTTTGCCCAATCATGCCGACAACTTCTTTGTGAATCAGGCGGGCGATCTTAGCATTTGGGATCGTTATGAGCCGAACACCTTCAACTTATGGATGTCCAATCAGGTACTCTATTATTTGAGTGATGCGGACATTCGCGCTATGGTTGAGCGCGTATACAGCAAGGTGAAACCTGGCGGGGCGTTTGTCGTTTCCATGAAGTCTTATCACAGTTGGTATGCTCAATACATCACCGCCAGCGAGGGAGACTTCAAGAAGATTGAGATCAAGACGGCGCGGGTACAATCCACCTCCTACATCAACTTCAAGCGCAAAGATGAACTTGCCCCGTTATTCGCTCCCTTCAAGCCACTTCACATTGGGCAATATGGGGAGCATATCCGCGAGGACGAAGGGGCAACCACCCACTGGCTTTTCGTAGGCATCAAGGAAGCGTAAGCGGATTTGTGCTTTAGCATTCGTGGGTTCTATGAGACAATGAGTGTATCTTTTCATTCATCCAACTTCCGTTAGGAATAATGATACATGACCGAACAACCCACCTCTCATTGGAAACCCAGTCGCATTGAATCTGATCGCTTAGAGAAGCTCAAGACGCTCAAAGAGCAAAACGTTGAAGCGTACCCTGCGCGAGTGGAACGTACCCACACCACCGCGCAGGCCATTAACGTCTACACCGA
>CAIRDJ010000447.1 GCA_903877335.1 uncultured Chloroflexota bacterium
GAGACATCGAATGACGAGCAGATCATGCGCTACGCCCATTCCGATCGTTGGTACGCCAGCAACTTGGCTTACGCGCTTGCCTATATCAGCTCGTACAGCGGCAAAAGTCCGCTCACGACTAAACGCCATTTAGCTCGTGCAACCGCCTTGCATCATAAGTTGAAGGCGTTCACACATTCCATACGATTAGGGGAAATGATCGCCCAGTCTGTGCAAGACTTAGGGACGGGGCGACCCATGCAAACCAAGCCCTTGTCACTTGTCCCCCCTGTTGTGGTGCTCTAATTGCTTCACCAATAGCAGGGCAACCTGTTTAGCTCTGGGTTGCATTAGGATGGGGTTTCGCGTTAAGTTAAGGGGGTGCTGTTGTATACCCCCCATTAAGGTTGACTCATGAAGCATTTACTCGTCTTCGTCCTCCCATACTTGCTCGGCTTCTTGCTCCAAAGTGGCTCCCCCAACTACATCGCTTTTTATATTGGGCGCGAGTCCAACACGCAAGGAGGGTTAGTGGTGACCTTCACCGTCACCAATAGCGGGAAAGCCGCCACACAACCTGCCACAGCAGACCTGCGCCTTGCGGGGGAACAAACCACGCTGGCAAGCGCAACCATCCCCCCCCTGGCAGCAAATGCCTCGCAGTTTATAAATTTGACCATCCCCTTGACTCAGCTCCCTCGTGATGTCGTCCAAGAATATGAACTAACCATCACCTCCCCAGAGATGAACCCGATTCAAGCCGAAGCCAGCTTTGCCATTCCCAGCACAAATGCTAACCCCAGTCCGCCCCCCCAAGCGACCCTTGCCCCCACCCCCATCCCTGCCACGTCCACCCCCGTCCCTGCCCCACCCACACTCACACCCACTCACGCTGTGTTGGGAACGGCAAACGTATGGGCAGAAACGCTACGAGAGGTGCTAAACAACCTGTTGACAAGTTTGGGCTATCGCATTGAGCTTTCGCTCAATACGGTTTGGGCGGGCTTGTTGATACTGGTGAGCGTGCTGGTGGTGTTGCTGTGGTTACTCACCGTGATTGTACGTCTGCTGTTCAGCACGCCTGTCACGCTGGGGGCAAAACTCCCCCCCTATGTGGACTTACCCCAATACAGCACCGACACCTTGAGCGGACGGCGACAAATGTGGCAGTCCAATGCCACACACGGGGCGTTGATTGGGCAACAAACGGAGGGGACGCTCGTCGCCCGTAAGCTGTTGTTGGGCTTAGAGGATCGCCCGTTTGGTGGTTGGAAGTTGACCGGCTTAGGATTCAGTCAGTATGACGCTTATGGTCGCGTCAGTCGTAGCCAAGTTATTGCCCCCCAACCCGTGCTCAAGAAGCTCAATCAGCTGTTGAAGCACGCCCACAAGCTGAACAAGAAAGCCCTGCAAAGGCGCATCGCCCCTGTCTCACAGGCGTTAACTCGCGGTTTGATGAGTAAGTTGTCTGCGCGTACCAATACCTTGCCCCTCGCGCTGGATTTATACTTTCAAGGGGCACATGGGGAAGTGCGCATCCTCTTTGAACTGTACCATTTTCAAGTGGGGGAGTGGGTCTTGTTGGATCGCTGGAGTCCAGAAATGACCGTCACGGGTAAAATCATCCATGAATTCTATACGTATACATTTCACGGCATGGCCTCCAACGAGAACAATGCCCAGTTTCGTAAACGCTTGACGATGGAACTCGCTTTTGCCCTGTTGCAGGTTGTCCAAACCGAGCTTGAACTCACCACGCGGAATGTTGAACAGGATAGCCAACAACACACGACCGAAACCCATGCTAAAATGAACAAAACGCAACCGCTCCCGTAGATCGGACTTGATTGAAACCACGCCTTTGAAAGTAGAGAGTGTGCAACATGGAAAAACATTATGAGATGTTATGGGATTGTCAGTTTTGTGGCACCAAGAAGTTGCTCGGCAAGACCCATCGTTTTTGTCCAAACTGTGGCGCAACGCAAAATGCGGATGCGCGTTACTATCCTTCTGATGAGGAGAAGGTCGCCGTAGAAGATCACGTCTTGGTGGGGACAGACCGCATCTGTAGCAATTGTGCTTCGCTCTTGGCGGCAACAGTAGAATTTTGTGGCAACTGTGGAAGCTCCACCGCCACTGCCAAAACCGCCACCCTGCGCGAACAGCAAGAACGCCAAGAGGGCGAACGCTTCGAGGGCGAAGTGGGGCGCAACGTACAACAAATCAAGCACGAGGCACAAGTTGCCCAAGCCCAGGCACAAGCCAAGCCCAAGCGTGGCAACCGCTTTGGGGTCGTCTTTGGGGGGGTGATCGTCTTGGTCTTTGGGGTAATTTGGGCGTTCACGCGCACCACAGATACCAGCGTGATGGTGAACGGGCATCGGTGGGAGCGCGTCATTCAGGTGGAATCTTATCAATCGTTGAGCGAGGAAAACTGGCGCGATGTCGTCCCTGCCTCCGCTTACAGCGTGAGTTGTAGCCAGCGTCAGCGGGGTACCGAGCGCATCCAAGACGGAGAAAGCTGTAACACGGTGCGACGCGACAACGGCGACGGCACGTTCTCTGAGAGTGAATCTTGCCAACCCACCTACCGCGAAGAACCGATCTATGATGATTTTTGCAGGTATCGCGTTGACCGTTGGGCAGCGGCGCGCGAAGTGGCGGCGCAAGGGGACAGCCTCAACGATACCCCCCAATGGGGGAACGTCAACCTGAATTGTGCCAACCAAACGCGGTTAGGCTGTGAGCGCGAAGGCAACCGCACCGAGTCTTACACGGTGCAACTGTCGGACGACAACGGGGATTATGCGTGCGAACGCACACAAGCTGAGTGGGCATCCATGCCGTTAGAATCGCGCTGGTCGCTGGAAATCACCAGCATTGGCAGTAGCCCACTTTGCGACACCTTACAACCCCAGTAGGAGTTTTTCATGAAAGCAATGCTCTATCACGAATTCAAACAACCGCTCGCCCTAGCCACCGTTGCCGACCCCGCGCCCTCCCCCACAGGGGTGGTGTTGAAGGTGACGGCGTGTGGCATTTGCCGTAGCGATTGGCACGGTTGGCAGGGGCATGACCCCGACATCAAGACGCTCCCCCACATTCCCGGTCATGAATTGGTTGGGGAGGTCGTCGCGGTGGGGGCAGAGGTGCGCCGTTGGAAAGGCGGAGAGCGCGTGACCGTGCCCTTTTCGGGAGGGTGTGGCACGTGTCCAGAATGTCTGTCTGGCAATCAACAGATTTGTAACCGCGACTTTCAACCCGGCTTCACAGGTTGGGGAGGCTTTGCCGAGTATGTCGCCTTGGAATATGCCGATGTGAACTTGGTGGCATTGCCCCCCGAAATTGACGATGTAACCGCCGCCTCATTGGGGTGTCGCTTCATCACCGCCTTTCGCGCGGTGGTGGCACAAGGGCGCGTTGCCCCCGGTCAGTGGTTGGCGGTGCACGGATGCGGTGGGGTGGGCTTGTCCGCCATCATGATTGGGCGGGCGATGGGGGCACAGGTGATCGGCGTTGACATCAACGACCACGCCCTCACGCTTGCCCAACAACTGGGCGCAACCCTCACCCTCAACGCGCGTGCCGTCGCCGATGTTCCCACCGCCATCCGTGACCTCACGCATGGGGGGGCGCACGTCTCGCTCGATGCGCTGGGTAGTGTTGCCACCGCCCAGAATAGCGTGCTGTGTTTGCGCAAGCGTGGGCGACATGTTCAGGTGGGATTATTGGCAGGGCAGGATAAGAATCCTCCCATGCCGATGGGCGCGGTGATCGGGCGTGAGTTAACCTTGGTTGGCTCGCACGGGATGCAAGCGCACGAATACCCTACCATGCTGGAGATGATTGCTACAGGACGGTTGACTCCGCGCCAATTGGTGGGACGCTTGGTCACGCTCGAAGAGGCGGGGCAAGTGTTGGTGGCAATGAATGAGTTTCAACATGTGGGCATGGCGGTAATTGATCGTTTTTGAAGGGTGTGATATGCTCTCTCTATTCGCCTCAGTAGCTCAGTGGATAGAGCAGGAGCGTCCTAAGCTCTGTGTCGGGGGTTCGATTCTCTCCTGGGGCAACCCAAACGCGCCAATTGAGCGCGTTTTTTTCGATGAGTTGATTGTGAAAAAAAGTACATACGATGGACATTTCACCTATACTTGCACATGGTAGTTTGGGGGGCTATGACGAGTTAATTTATCTCGGAATAGCTGTCATCTTTTTGGTCATGGTCGCAAGCAGTTGGGTTCAGGCGCGTGCTGACCAAGAGGAAGAGGAACGACTCCAAGCGCTACAACTCACAAATGAACCGAAAGCCAATCAAGATGAACATGTGGACTTGGAATAAGGTACGCTGGTGGGGGATTGGGCTTAGTATTTTTGTCGGGCTATGGGTGAATGTGGCGGTGGTGCTGGGGCATGGCTATCTTGTGCGTGCCATCCCAGAAGACCGCGCCACACTCGAGCGCATGCCCCCACGCTTGCAATTCTGGTTCAGCGAATCGCTTGAGCCACAGTTCAGCACCATGCAATTACTCAATCAGGCGGGGGAATGGATTGCCGATGGGCAGGTTGATCCCCAAGACAACGCCTTGCTCGTCCTCAATCCCCCCCGTGACTTACCCGAAGGCGCGTATATCGTGGTCTTGCGCCCCGCGTTCGCCAGCGATGGGCACGTCCTCACCGAGCATCGTGTGTTCTTCGTTGGGGAATCGGTGGACGGGGTGGAGGTGGGTGAATCCAGCACGCAAGCCCCCCCGTTCGAGGTGCTGTGGCGCGTGATCCTGCTCAGTTCGTCTACGTTGCTGTTTGGGATGACCGTCTTGTATTCGCGCGTGTTGCTTCCGTCGTGGGGGAACGCCCGTCATCGCATGGGCAAGCTACCCCCGCGCGTGATGAACCGCCTCACGCTGTGGGCAGGGGTGGCACTCATCGGCATTCTGTTGGGTAATCTGCTCTCGCTCATCCAGTATGCCATGGCGTTATTCGATGTCGGGGCTTTCGCTGTGGTGGGCAACAACCTGTGGCAGACGGCGCGGATTGGCTCGCGCTTTGGGGATGTGTGGACGTTCCGCATGGTTTTATGGGGGCTAATCGCACTGATCTGGTGCTTAACGCTGTATTGGCGCACCGACAAACCGCGCACGGTGCTTCCGTTTTGGCACGCCATGATGTGGGCTTCCGCCTTATTGGTGGGCACCTTCGCCGCCAGCAGTCACGCTGCGGGGGCGTTGGTCATGCCGTGGGTGGCGGTGTTGGTGCATTGGCTCCACACCGTAGCGGTGAGCGTGTGGGTGGGGGGCTTGGTTGCCCTCGCGCTCATTTTGCCCAATGCCATCCAACCCTATCAAGGGGAGGCGCGTCGCCAAGCCCTGCTGGTCGTCCTCAAACGCTTCTCGGTGTTTGCAACTGGGGCGGCGTTGCTCACCGTTTTGAGCGGGCTTTACAGCGCAACGCTCTGGCTAGACTCCCCACAACAGAGCGTCACCAGTTCCTACGGGGTGGCATTGTGGGTCAAGATGGCGTTGGTGGGGGGTGTGCTTGCCGTGAGCGCAGGGCATCATGTCTTGGCGAACCCGTCACGCTTTGCGTGGGCACAACCCCAACAGGCTAAATTAGGATGGATA
>CAIRDJ010000448.1 GCA_903877335.1 uncultured Chloroflexota bacterium
ATGCAGACCGTTGTTGCTGTCATGCGCAAACTCCTTCACTTGGTTTACGGCATTCTCAAATCCGGTCGCCCTTTTGATCCCAACTATCTTTCTTCCACCCCTTTACCCTCTTGACTTTCAAGACGGTATCTCCCCCACGGCGCGTTGCTTGTGGCGAGAGGGGACTTTTTTCGTAGACGGCGACGCATGTTTTCACCCCTTCTCCCACCAGCGACGCGCAGTGGGGGTAAGGGGCAGGGGGATGGGGGATGGGGGCTAGTGTGGAGCTTAAGCGGGGATGGTGGGGCGTTTGGGCAGGTTCACAATGCCGATGCCACTCACGATCAATAGCGAGCCAAAGATCAGGTTGCGCGTGAGCGGTTCGTTGTTGAACACCACGCCCAACACCAAGCCCACAATCGGCACAACATACGTCACCATTGAAGCACGCGCCGCTCCCAGAGAAGCGACGATGAAGTAGAAAATTCCATACGCAAAGAGCGTGTTGTAGAACGCTAGGATCAACACCGAGCGCGTGGTTTGTGCGCTCACTTGACTGAACCATAACGGCGCATCTCCTCCAAACACAGGCGAAAGCACCATCGCGATGCCAATCACCAGCGAGGCACTCAACATGGAAACGCCCGCCACCATCGTGGAGGGAATTTTTGCGCTGCCCGTGCGCGAAAGCACCTTACGGCTAAATGTGATCGAACTGGCATAGAACAAGGACGCGCCCACCACCGAGAGTTGCCCCAGAAAGACCAACCAGCTGAAGCTCCCTTGATTGAAATTGATCCCAAACAAGACCATCACCCCGATGAACCCTACCACCATCCCCGCAATGCGTTGGGGGGTCATGCGCTCATCCTCAAAAAAGAAGTGGGCAATCACCAGCGTGAATAGGGAGGCGGAGGATTGCAGGATGCTGGCGACGCTACTATCAATGTGATGCTCTCCCCAGGTAATCAGCACAAACGGGATGGCGTTGTTGGTGATGCCCAAGATCAGCAGGGGGACAATGCTCTCCCGTGTGAAGGGCATGCGGATGCCCCGCACGAGGTTGTAAAGCATCAACCCCACCCCTGCCACAAAAACCCGAATGAACACCACTTGCAGCGTGGGGAGTTCCGCTACGCTCAATTTGATGAATAGGAAAGAACTTCCCCAAGTGATACCCAGTATCCAAAATGATAACCATGCGAGGCGTTTCATTGTTGCAAAACCTTCAATCTTCAAACAGACGGCATATAAAAAACCCACCTAGCATAGGGATTGAGTGGGGTTTGCGCAATAGTGCGCTGGGTCATGAGGCGAACGCGCGTCCGAATTTTCGCCACGCTTGAGGTGGGCACGGTGGGTGATTTTCACATCATTTTCGCAGGTTGGTGCGGGGTTCAGGAATGCACTGCAACACGGTCGGACGATCTTCAGCCCGAGCGCGTCGTCCGATCCATCATGGTGAGTTGCAACTTTGGCATGAATTGCCCGTGCTCATTCACTTAAACAGTGAAAAATCGCCCGCGTTTTCACCAGACGCTTAGAACGTGCTATCAAACGAGAAGGGCACATCCAAGCGTATCCACGTCCGCCCAATGCGGAACATATCCCCAG
>CAIRDJ010000449.1 GCA_903877335.1 uncultured Chloroflexota bacterium
TACCATCGCGCGGTTCAAGGGTTCGCCTTGCACAACCCCAATTATACGCCCCCCGCGCCGCAATGCGTTTGCCAGGTGCGCAGTAAACTCAACAGCGAGGGGCTCGGAAGGATTGAGAAACAACACAGCGTCCACTGCGTGGTCAGGTTGTGTTGTCACCCAATGTAAGTCTGCGCGCCATTGCTGAATGACCCGCGCTAAGATAAGGCTAGTATCCCACACATACAACTTGGAGTGGCTTGGCGGGAGGTGCTTCGCCATGAAGCGCGCTATCTCTTCCATTGGATGATGAAAACAAGTCCTTAGGGGTTGGGAGTTTCGATGATCTGGGCGAACAAACCTAGCAATTCTTCCCACTCATCTTCAAAGAAATGAATCGACGCGCGACCCGTCTCAAGGTGATAAATTGTGTCCTCTTCAACCGTCACCCAAACTTCAAAGTTGGGCGTTTCGGCAATGATGTGTTCCTCTGGTTGTGCCATGTCTTATACACTCCTTTTAGTTACGGTTCTACTGCTGATATTGACGCGCACCCAATGGGCGCAATAGTCGCCAAAGCGCAACAACAATGGGCGACGACCTAAGCGCATTTGTTCCACGCTTGCTGGCTCATGTGGGAACGGATTACGATTCAACAACTTACCATACACATATTGTGCCACCAACCGTGAACTTGCAACTACCGGGGCGGCAACGAAAACACCAAAGATTCCGCCCACACTTAGCCCGCCGAAGACCGCCACCAACACGACAAATGGATGTAGGTTCAAGCTATCCCCAACGATGCGCGGAATGAGAATAACCGACTCGACTTGTTGCAGCAACGTCCAAATGACCACCACTACCAAAACAAACCCCAGACCACCTAAGCCGGGTATGGTTTCAGAGGTCGAAAATAACGCGAAGGCGGCAGCGGGCACCATAGCAATCGTCGGTCCAATGTTCGGGACAAACTCCATCACCCCTGCGAATAGCCCTAGCAAGACCGCATTGGGTAGCCCCAAGATGGTAGCAACCAAATACATGGCAATTCCCATAATGAAGGCTAGGATGATTTGCCCTCGCAAATAGGCATGCCAAACATTTCCTAGTTCACGAAGCAAACGACGGAAATCTGCTTGATAGCCGAGTGGGAAAAGTCGCGCGGTGTTATTAACCATATTCCCACCATCCAGCATGAGGTAGAAAGTCATAGTGAGCATCAAGATGCTGTTCAAAACGGCATTAAATGCCCCGCCGACAAAGCTGAACCCAAAACCCGTCAGATCAACCGCCGAGTTAAAGGTTTGTTGCAAAAGGGACTGAATATTGATGTCATTGACTTGTTGTTGTAGCAGCATCAGCGCGCGCTCAAAGTCAGACGTTCCTCCCTCAAAGCCCAGCAACTCGCTGGGAATAAGGGGGGTGGTAATGAACCGTTCCAGTGGCGTTCCAGCAAAGTCGATCCGCCAGCTATAGAAATCTTGTAGCCAGGCTTGAGTATTAGAAACCCAGCGCGGAATCAAGACGAGAAAGCCTTGTGTTTGGGTGACAAGGCTAGGTATGACAAATAAAGTCGCCGTCCAGAACAAGAGGAAAATGGTGATGAAAGACATCAAGACCGCCAGCGCACGCAACCGCCCCCGAAACAATTGTTTTTGATAGTAGGTCGTCATGGGGTAAAGCAGATACGCCACCAAAACCGCAATCGAAATCAAAGGGAAGATGCTTCGAAACTGCCACATGATGAACGCAACAAGGATCATCGAAGCGACGATCATAATACGCTTGAACCCTTCATCCCAATCTGGGGAAGGGAATTGGCTTTGTGGGTTGGGTTGTTCCATATTGTGTAGGGGTCTCCAAAAAAAATCAGGGTGAAAACGCCACCCTGATTGTAACAAAATTTTGCATGAAATGTGCAAACACTTGCGGAGTATGTAGCAGTGCTTAACGCCTGCCGCCACGATCTCCGCCGCGGTCTCCGCCGCGCGGGCGGTCGCCCCCGCGTCCACCGCGATCTCCCCCACGGTCGCCACCGCGATCCCCACCACGTGGGCGGTCACCACCCCCTGGCGGACGCTTATCTCGCGAGCGCGCTTCCTCTGCCGTCCAACCTTCCAACACGGCTTGACGACTCAAACGCACCTTGCCATCGCGATCAACATCCGTCACCATGACCATGATTTCATCGCCAATTGAAACTTCATCTTCGATGGTGGCAATGTGATGATCGGACAATTGGGAGATGTGAACCATTCCATCTTTGCCGGGCAAGAATTCCACAAATACCCCATAGCTTTCGATCCGCTTGACCTTACCGGTGTAAATGCGCCCGACTTCTGCGTCTTCGGTCAGGCTTTGAATTTCAGCTACCGCACGATTAACAGTGATGCCATCCGTGCCAGCAATGAACACGGTTCCATCATTTTCAATGTCAATTTTGACAGTAAGGCGCTCTTGCAACGAGCGAATGGTCTTGCCTCCCGGCCCGATCACCAACCCGATCTTGTCGGTATCAATCTTGAGAGAGACCATGCGCGGCGCAGAATCTTTAAGCTGCATACGCGGCTCTGCAATAGCTTCTAGCATCACATCTAAGATTTGCATACGCGCCACCCGTGCCTGCTCCAACGCCTTTTTCAAGACATCCTCCGTGACACCGGCAATTTTAATATCCATTTGCAAAGCAGTGATCCCGTTGCGGGTGCCAGCTACCTTGAAATCCATATCCCCTAAATGATCTTCCATGCCTTGGATGTCCGTCAAGACGGCGTATTGATCGCCCTCTTTAATCAAGCCCATGGCAATCCCCGCAACCGGTTGCTTGATAGGAACACCAGCATCCATCAAGGCAAGCGTACTACCGCACACACTCGCCATAGAAGTGCTACCATTGGAACTCATCACCTCACTGACGAGGCGGATGGTATACGGGAATTCTTTTTCATCAGGTATCATCGAGCGAAGAGCAGTTTCTGCTAACGCGCCATGACCAATCTCACGACGTTTCGGGCTACCGATGCGCCCAGTCTCCCCCGTGCTATAGGGTGGGAAGTTATAGTGATGCAAGTAACGCTTGCTTTCTTCCGCGGTTAAGCTGTCCACAGCTTGCGAATCACGAGGGGTTCCCAGCGTGGCAATGGTGAGCACTTGCGTTTGTCCACGCTGGAACAAGCCCGTTCCATGCACGCGCGGAAGAATGTTAACCTCTGCAGAGAGCGGACGAATTTCCGTATAGCCACGGTTATCAGGGCGAATTCCATCCACAATGATGCGGGTACGGACTTCTTGCTTCAGAATATCTTCAAGAAACGCGCCCACTTCCTTAAGGCTAATTTGTTCTTCTTCGGGCTTGCCCGCGTTAGCAAGCGCGTAACCTTGCTTCACCTCGGCGTAGAGGGCTTCTAAAGCCTCACCGCGAGCATCCCGCTCAGTATAGGTGCGCAAGACTTGTCGAATGCCTTCACGCGCCTTGGAGGATACATCGTCCATTAAGGCGACATTGATCTCTCGTAGAGGGGGTTGATACTTAGGCTTGCCCACTTCTTGTGCCATCTCAATTTGAATTGCAACCAACTGTTGAATGATTTGGTGTGCCAACATCAACGCAGCAATGACGGTTTCTTCTGCAACTTCTACCGCACCACACTCAACCATATTAATTGCTTCAGCTGTGCCCGCCACACGCAGGTCTAGGATACTCTTGTCCATTTCAGAGATTTTGGGATTGACCACCAATTCTCCATCGATCAAGCCTATCCGCACCCCAGCAACAGGACCATCCCAAGGAATATCGGAAATCATCAAAGCGGCACTCGCGGCAGTAATCCCCAACACGTCTACTTGTCGCTCTTGGTCATGACTGAACGCAGTTAGCACCACTTGAACTTCATTGCGAAGAGAATCAGAGAATAAGGGGCGAATGGAGCGGTCTGCTACACGCCCAGTGAGAATTGCCGATTCGGAGGGTCGTCCTTCGCGACGGAAAAAGCTACCAGGGATACGCCCTGCAGCATACATTTTTTCTTCGTAGTCTACGCTTAACGGAAAAAAGTCCATTTCACGTGTTTCTTTACTCATCGTTGCAACAGCAAACATGACGGTGTCGCCGTATTTTACAGTGACCGCACCGCCTGCCTGTTCAGCAAGTTTGCCCGTTTCAAATGTGAGCGTATCACCATTGATTGTGGCAACGAATTTGTGGCTCTCTCGAAGTGCCATTTGTTTTTTCTCCATTACGCCAATAGCCCGGTTGACGACCCTGTATTTTCAGAATAGAAAAGCCAATGTGGAGTGTAACCGGGCAAGTTTTTTTGCTTAAGCAAGATGTGCCATACTTTGGCAACACCTGATCTGGTAAGAAAGGCTTTAACGACGCAAGCCTAATTCTTGAATGAGTTGGCGGTAGCTATCTGGATTGGTACGGCTCAAATATTTGAGTTGACGACGACGTTGACCCACCAACTTCAGTAACCCGCGGCGCGAGTGTTGGTCATGCTTGTGTTCTTGCATGTGGCGAGTAAGCTGTACAATGCGTTCGGTCAACAAAGCGACCTGAACCTCGGGCGAGCCGGTGTCCCCTTCGTGACGAGAGAAGCGATCAACCAGATCCTTTTTTATGTCCTTATCTAATGCCATGCTGTTTTGTATCCTCTATTCACCATCAGACCAGTCACTGACAACCGAACTGTGGCACAGTTATCCTATCGAACGTATTGAGTATAACAGCAAGGTGCTAATTTGCCAATGCTAGGGCTTGCGCGCATCTGCCACTAAATTAACGGTGTGATGGGTACGAAAAAGGGAATATTGCCCAGGACGCGCTAGGGTTGGGTTAAGGACATTCTCCGTTTCCATGATGGAAAACCACAATTCAATCCGATCACGCGGGACACCCATTGAAAGCAAGCTCGCCACGGAATCCACTGTAATCATCTTATCTTGCTCATAGAGCGTCAACAAACACCGTATAACGGTATCGCGCTCGGCAACAATTTGGCGAACCAAAACATGCGCGGTATCAATGGAAATCCCCTTGGTGCGATAATCACTCAGTGGGTTGTCGTACTCACTGATGAGGGCAGCACCCTGCGCCACCAAATATTCAACCGACTGCTGAAAAGCCATTTGACTATCAAAGTTTTTCAAACGGCGGTGCAAACTCCCCAACGGACACCAACCAAAACTACGGAAGCTCGTGAACTGCTCCACGCTGACCAGCACGCGGTAAACCATTTCGGCGGTAATTTCAAACTGTTGCCACAACTGCACCAAGCCTATACGACTCCACTCTGTCTCTGCAGTCGGTTCAATATTCTCAGTCGGGGGCAACATCACCACGTTCGCACTGCTTGGCATTTTGATGACAGGCACAAGGTCGTCTGGGTTGTAGCGGTGCGAGACCAACTCGCGCACGAGCACTTGTTCGCGCACGAGCGCATCAATCCATTGCGACCGCCATTGGTCGTCCATGTTCATGCCGGGTTGAATCAACTCGCGTTCCATCGAAAGCCCATTCAACAGAAAACCATAATTCACATAGTCCCAGTTACGCACCGTGAGTGTGTTATGAACACGCTGAACAATGCGCTCAGTAATCAACCGCGTGCGCTTGACAATGGGATGATTATCATTAATCGTAACCGTATTCCCCCGCCGCACATCATTCAGAATTCCGCGTGAAACCGCCTGAGTAATTAAATCTTCAGCTAGGGAATGGGAATTAACGGCGTGAACCACCATCAACTGATGGATGAGGTCTTCATCATTGACATCTCGCCCGTTCGATTGGGCAAGAATGCGGTCATATTGAATGACCAGGCTTGACCATTGCGACGGGATGAAAGCCCCACCGTCCACATCAAAGCTAGCGGGGGCAGACTTAACCAAAGAACTGTGCAGTTGTAAATTGGTGAAGTCGTCAATGTATTCTAGGGTGATGGAAGGATTGGTTTCGAGTTGTTTGCTGGTGCTACCGTTGACACCCCACACCACCACCATCTTATTTCGCCCAACCAAGGTGTTTAACACGTCGTTGAAGTCACGATCACCGCTGGCAAGGATGAACCCATCAATATGGTTAGAAGTGGCATCGTTCAAGACATCGCGCGCAATGCGAATGTCAGCACTGTTTTTGCCAGGCAAATGATAAACCGGCTCGATATTGGCACGCATTAACCGCGCGGGGGTATCGTCAGAAATCTCTTGCCCATATTTGTCCACCATCGGGGGCAAACTGCCGCGCTGTCCCCATGGGGCATAAGCGGAGAGTTTAACAACATGTCCATAAGAACGCGCCCGATTGATGAAACGTTCGATCAGGTGGTCTAAATCTACAATGTACCCGTTTTGATTGAGGCTAATTGAGATGTTTTCAAAATCAATGTAGACCGCAACATTCTTGGTTTGAATGCCTAATAAAGTTTCGAAAGGTTGAAACACCACTGTATCGGCAAGTGATGTGTCCACCAGAACGTTTTTGTCCCCCCAAACACGAATGCGCGCGGTATAGGTCATTTGCACGCGACGCACCAATGGTAAAATCAAACTACGCGATGTGCTGACAATGATGAGTTCATTGACCGGCTCATGATTGGCATCGTAATCAAAATAGTTCTCAAGCAACTCATCGGCAACCCGCCCCCGTTCAGGAACGTTAAACACCTCATAGCCAGCAGTGCGGAAGACATGCTGAGGCTCTAGCATCCCACCGATTAGCTCGCGCGTTTGAACTTGCCAATTTGCTACTGCTATCGCACGCAACTTTTCTGCACTGACCAACCCTGCAGCTAATGCCGCGCCACCGCGCAAGCCCACCGCCAATTCCTGCAGGTCAATCATGATGCCACGTTGGCGAAAATGCTCTAACAGGTCATCAACATCTACAATTAAGAAAGCCGCCATCAGTATCCTAAAGTCATGAATAAAACAAAAACACCTGCATCACGATATGCAGGTCACTATCTCTTAAAGAAGGGTAGCACTCTACTTTCGCTACTGCACCCCATAAGACCCTATATTTGCGAACCGATTGAGATAACTCTCACAGCGATAGCACATTGTATCAGAATGAATCAACCCCCTCAATAGCAATGATGATTCTGGTGGCTTAGATAATTTGCATAAAAGATTGGATAAACTCGAATTAAATGTGCTACTTTACAATATTTTTACTATTTGAACCGAATGTTAGTGCGCATTCATACCTTACTATCACAGTTTGCATCATGGAGAATCCTCATCCCAGGTGCGCTTGGCGTTGATCGCAAGTTTTTCTTCCACTGCCTGCCCTAAATCTATCTCCATGATGCTGGCAAGTTGCAATAAGTATAACATCACATCTGCTAGTTCGCTCGCCAGTTCTTGGGCATTGTGTACCTCTTCTCCCCATTGGAACAACTCTAAAACTTCTGCGGCTTCAATAGAAAGCGAGATAGCCAAGCTACGCGGTGACTGAACACGCTTAGACGTGGGATTATACCAACCCTTATTCGTCACGAACTCGTGCATCGCCTGCGTTAAAGCGCGTAAATCTTGGTTGTTTTCAATAGGCATTTTTTGAATTCCGTTGGAAAGTCATCCAAATTGTTCGAGTGAGAATTTTTATATCCAACCAGATAGACCAATTTTCAACATACCACAAATCTAAGGCGGTGCGTTCCGCAATCGAGGTATCCCCTCGCAATCCATTCACTTGCGCCCACCCCGTCATTCCACCCTTTTCGCGGTGGCGTTCCATATAACGCGGAAAGTTTTCTGCAAACTTTTCCACATAGACTGGACGTTCGGGGCGCGGTCCAACAAGGCTCATCTCACCAAGCAAAACGTTAATTAATTGTGGGATTTCATCCCAATTTGACCGTCGAATAAACCGCCCAATGCGTGTTACGCGGGGATCATCCTGAACCGTCCAACCGGGCCCGTGCGATTCTGCATCTAAACGCATGGAGCGAAACTTAATCATTTGAAACCGTTTACCGTCTAAACCCATGCGCTCCTGCATGTAAAAAGTCGGACCCGATGACTCTGCTCGAATCCACAAGGCGGTTATGAGCATGAAGGGGGACAAGAGCGTTAGCCCCACACCGGCGCCAATGATGTCCATTGCTCGCTTTAGACTGAGTTTCCAACCGCGTAGGGCGACATCGCGCACAGTGATGAGGGGCATCCCGCCCAGATCATCCATATTCATATCGCCTGACATGTAGGCGAGAATATCAGGATAGACCTTTACGCCCACGTTTCCGCGCTGACATTGATTAATCAACTCAACTAGCTCGGTGCGCTTTGAATCAGGAAGCGCAATGATGACCTGATCGACTGTCATGGTGTCCATCACGGTTGAGACTTGCTCTAAGTCACCGATCACCTTGATGGAGGGGAAATCCACCCGTGCGTGCCCATCACGGGTCAACACACCTAGCAAGTTATAACCGAGTGAGGGGTTTTGTGCCACGCGCGACGCAAGGTCAAATACCACCGTTCCACTACCGATTACCAATAAGTTGTCCGTATCAAGTTTGGAATGACGCAACACCAAGCGAATGGCACGGAAGCCTTCGCGCCCAATGTTGACCAGCAGACTGGCAAACAACGTGAAATAAAACAGCAGGCTACGGGGGTAATCTATTTCTAAAACCGTTCCCCTAAAGATCACATCTTGGATGGCACTCGCCAATAATGCCGAGATGGTCACCATCCCAATGACGTTGCGAAAGCTATCCATACGACTGACAGTGCGCGGTTGGTGATAGAGCTGATTGAGATAAAACACCACCAATGTGATTGCAATCGACAAAACCAGCAAAGGAAGATAACGCTCCAATGACGGAACACCGAGCGGGTCTGGACTAGGAAACAACGGCAAATTTAAGCGTGCGTGATACGCAAACGCAAAGGCGATCCCCAACATGGCAACATCAATTAGCACCAACAGAATCGTTAGCAAGGTGTTGATGGCGGGGTAGCGTTTTCCTTGCGGTTGGTTCATTGGGCTACCGTTGAGGTTGGACGCAATGGAATGGGCTTTAGAATTTCCTTCCACAGTACAAACCCTCCCTTAAATACAAGACCCATGAGAATGATGGCATGGACGGGCAACGCCGTTCCTGCGCGATAATGTTTGCGGTAGAAGATCAACATGGCACGGTAAAACTCAAACTGTGCTTTCTTGCTTTGTGAACTGGCAGCACGTTTGACATGCTTCACTTCCACGTTGGGATTGTAGTACACTTTCCAACCCGCTTGCTTAATGCGATATGCCCAGTCCAAATCTTCACCGTACATGAAGAAGGTTTCATCCAGTAAGCCGGTTTGTTGGATGGCTTCTTTGCGAATCTGCATATATGCCCCCACCACCGAATCCACCTCCAGCACTTGGTCGGCATCCACATGGGTCATGTTATAGCGTGCAAACTCGGGATGATTGGGGAACAAGCGTGATAATCCACTGAAGCGATAGAATGAAATCAAAGGTGTGGGGAAACTCCGCCGACACGCCAAGTCTAGGCTACCATCAATCAAGGTCAACTTAGGACCGGCTATGCCAATTTCGGGGTGTGCATCCATAAATTGAATCATCTCATACAATCCTGTTGGAGGAACTTCAGTATCAGGATTGAGCAGAAGCGCGTAACGAGGTGCCTCAGGTTGAGTGGTGCCATCATCATAGAACCCCAAAAGTCGAAAGCCCAAGTTATTGCCGTGTGGATAGCCGCCGTTAATCTCGCTACGGATTAACGTCACCTGAGGGAACGTCTGTGCTACCATGTCTGCGCTACCATCTGTTGAGGCATTGTCCACAACCACCAACTGGTAGGTGAAATCCCCTGTGCTGGCGAGGACAGTCTCAATGGTTCGCTTGAGCAATTGCTTGGTATTCCAATTCAGGATGACAATGCCAATATCATGTTGCATAAGTTACTCCTGCATATTTCCTGATGATTCTAACATGGGTTTAGCGAATCGTGCGACATGCCTCTTCGGTCATGCAATACAATTTTAGCCCCGGATTGTGCCAATAGGTAAAGGTGTGTACCGGTTCATTCGTCCCCCAAATAGGTGGACGTTGCACTTCTGCCACCAGCGTTAAGGAGCGATCCAATTCATGCAGATACGCTTGTGCCTGTTGGCGAAAGTCCTTTGAATAGATGAACGGAGTCCGTTCATAGAGAGTATAGATGGCATCCGACACAATCACATAATCTGCCTGATACGTTTCGCGCAACGTTTCCACGCTTGGAAAGTCCGCGTCATAGGTGTGCGTCCATGTGTAGTATTCCTCATCAAGCGGAACGTTGTATGAACCGTTGAGGTGAATGTGCGAAAGACGCGGGACGTGGGCATACACCCACTGTTGCATCAGCGTGCGGGTATCGGGAAGGCTAAACTGACGGGTGAGCTGGGTTGAAAGCGCAAGGGGTTGGGCTACCAAGATCATCAACACGCCCACACGCAAGGCGCGGTTGGGGCGCACCAACTGTAGCCAGGAGGCATATCCCAACGAAACCAAGAGGATGAATTGGGGAATGGAGGTACTCACCAACTGGTCACTATTGAAGGTCATCGTTGGACGCAACACGACATAGCTATACACCAGCAAATAGACCAGCACGATGGTTATAGCCACACGCAAACCGCTGAAGGCACGCACAAGATACGGGGCGAAAATGCCAATCCACAGCAACCCGATGGTGGCTATGCCCAATCCATATACCAGCAGATAGCGATAGAGATAAAACAGACTCACCCATTTATCGGCGTAAAAGGGCAACGCATCACTCGTATATAGCCCCATGATATACTTCAGGTTATCCGCGAAATTCGCGGTATCGGTGACAGACCACGGCATAATCAGCACGAAACTGAGCGGGAACGCAACCCACCCAAGCAACACCCAAGCCATGCGTTGCCATGTGAATTGGCGGACGAGCAACCAACATCCACTCAAAAAGACCACAATCGAAATCCCCGCGGCATCATACCGATTGCCTGCGCTCATGCCGGCGAACACCCCTGCAAGGATGAACATGCGCATGGACGCGCCACGTGATCGGATGCTGTTAAAACTTGCCCAAACTGTTAAGGCGGTGAAGGTGGCGGCGATAATGCTAGTTTTGGCATAGTGTGAATGTTGCACGAGGGGCAAAGAGAACGCCATCAACAAACCCGCCAGTAATGCGGTTTGTGTGCCCAGTGCAAGGCGCACCGTTGCATAGACCGTTGCCACTCCCAAGACACCAAACAGCATGGCATAGGTGCGCCCAATGAAATAGCTTCTAAAGGGTGCCTCTCTGCGCGAACCCAACCCATCACGGGTTGCCCAAGTTAGCACGTCCTTCTCGCCCGTCAGCCAGAATGTAAAGTAGTTTAAGTCAATCAAGAATGAGGGATTGTGATAGAAGTATGGGTTACGCTCGCCTGCCAGCAACATGCGCAATGGGATTTGCACATACGAGTATTCATCCGGGTGTACAGGGGTATTTTCATTGAGCGTGAAGTAAGGTTGATCGCTAGGAAAATCCGCTGCAATCGGTTGCCCAAAGCCCAAACCAATCACGCGAAAGGCAGTCGCCATCAACAATAAACAGGTGACGAAGAACCAGTCAACCGAACGCATGCAATCATCCAAAAGCAGTAGGGAGCGTCAATAAAGGTTGTCCCGCCAGTGCCGAACGCATCGCCTCACGGTCATCCCAAGGATACTCAGTGGTGTCAAAACACATGCTCTGCTCATGCCCCTTGCCAGAAGAAATGACCAGATCACCCGCTTGTGCCATTTGGCACGCCTCAAAAATGGCGCGTCCACGATCCTTGATGAGGAAGAAATGTTGCCCCTCTACCCCACCCACCGCCTCAGCAGCCATTTTCATCTCGTGTAAGATGTCCTCTAGGGATTCTGTGCGTGGGTCTTCAGCGGTGAAAATACTGATGTGCGCTAGACGGATAGCAGTTTGTGGCATCATCCGACGCTTGGCGCGGTCACGTAAGCCGGCACAACCGAACACCACAATCAACCGTTTGTTTGGCTCTAACATATCCAAGCCAGCAAGGAGTACATTTTCTAGCGCGTTCGGGGTGTGGGCAAAATCCACCATCGCCGTGAAATCTTGCCCAGCATGAATGCGTTGCATCCGCCCAGAAATGGCAGAGACGCTTTTTAAGCCCCGTTGGATGCTCTCAAAACTCATGCGTAACCCACAACGAGTGGCACAAATGGCGGCGAGGGCATTATAAACCATGAACCGCCCAGCTAGATTAATTTCAAACGGTATATCATCAATGAGAAAAATTGTTTTATCAGGTAAGAAATGTATGTCTTGGGCGATGATGTCAGCTTGTGGGGTTAGCCCATACGTCACCTGTTCTTCGGCGGGGATATTGCGGAAGTAGTCTGACGAACGATCATCCCCGTTGATGATCGCTACTTTTGCCTGTCCGTGTGTGCGTTCGGACTGCATCAGGCGACGGAACAAAATTGCCTTAGCATCTCGGTATGCTTCCCACGTACCATGATAATCAAGGTGTTCATGGGTGACGTTGGTCATGACGGCAATGTCTACATCCACCCCATTCAACCGACCTTGTGCCAAGCCATGACTGGTCATCTCAATGACCACATGGGTTAAACCGCGTTCCAGCATTTTGGACAGATAATATTGCAGATCTGGCGCACTGGGAGACGTGACATGCAAGCCAGTATCCGCCATTTCACCATCGCCAAAATCAGCGGAGATGGTGGAAATCAACCCTGCTTTCGCATGGGTGGATTGCTTGAGAATGGCATGAATGAGGGTGCTAGTCGTCGTTTTACCGTCAGTCCCTGTCACACCGATGATAGTCATTTGCCTTGAGGGGAATCCATAATAGGCGGCACATGCCCACCCTAACGCTTGCGAAGCATCTGCCACGAGAATATACGGGACAGGATAGCCTTGTGGGGGAACAACTTCGCACAGGATCGCCACTGCCCCACGCTCCACCGCCACGTCAATATAGCGGTGTCCATCGACTGTCATGCCACGCCGAGCAACAAACATTCCCCCGGTCTGTACCGCGCGACTATCTTCTACGATAGGCGCAGTAATCATGGTTTCGGGATTGCCAACTAACGTTCCCCCATCAGGCAAGGCAAGTTGTATTTGTGCAAGTGTAATTCCCATGCTCGTCCCTCAATACAAAACGCGCCGAAGGGGTACTTCGACGCGCTTCTTTCGTCGTAGGTTACAGTTATAGACTACCTACACAAGGCGACCGGACAACTCATTCAAGCTGGTGCGGACGCTACCATCCACCACGCTGTCTTCACCACGTAGGATGAGACCACCCAAGATATTGGGGTTAACCGTGTAGTTGACAGATTGTGCATTGATTTCATTTGCGATCCGTTGCTTTTCGGTATCGCTCAAGGGGAGAGCACTAACCACTTCAACCGTTCCCTTGATCGATTTCGCCTGTGCCGGAACTTTAGCAAAGAAGTCGCTGATGAGCGCTTCTTGCTTTTGTGCATCGATGGATTCACCAATCAAGCGATTTGCCAACGCAACAGAGATCGCGGCAATTTGGTTGCGCAACCCTGCCAATTCGGCATCACGTTCTTGTTGTGCAGCTGCACGTGCATCTTGGCGAATCTTCTCAGCTTCTTGCTGTGCTTCGGCACGAGCGCCCTTAGCCACTTCTTCACCGCGTCGACGACCTTCTTCAACAACAGTTTGTGCTTCTGCGCGTGCTTGCGCAAGAATCTTGTCTGCTTCTGCTTCGGCATTACGACGAGCGTTAGCAGCTTCTGCGGCATCTTCAAGACCTTTCTTGATCTTGGCAGCGCGCGCATCCAACATATTTCCGAGCGGTCTCCACAAGAAAACCGTGAGCAAACCCGCAACTAGGACGAAGTTCAAGATTTGTGCAATCAAGAACCCACCATTGATACCAAGTGCGGCTAGGGGACCTGCGCCTTCTTCCGCTGCAAAAGCTACTGGTACAACCACCAGCATCATCACAGCAACCAAAAGCATGACCCGACCTTTGAAAGTGTTGATCTTCAGCATATTTCTGCCGTCCTCAATAATTTATGCAACTAGAGAACGAAGATGATCAAAAGGGAGATCACGAGCGCGTAAATTGCGATAGCTTCCGTAAACACGATTGCAAGAATCATGTTGGTTTGAACAAGACCTGCAGCATCTGGGTTACGACCAATTGCGTTCATTGCACCTTGTGCAAGCAACCCAATACCAATACCAGGACCGAGCGCACCCACCATTGCAATACCAGCACCAATTGCTTTGAGACCGATTTCCATTTGATACTTTCTCCTTAGATATTCAGAATTTGACTGTTAATTAACTGATTAAATTCATCGTTTAGTGATGATCGTCGTGATCGTCACCGTGATGTGCTTCCATAGCTTGGACCGAGAATACGAGGGTCAATACACCGAAGACCATCGCCTGTGCCAAACCAATGATGATTTCAAGACCAATGAACACGCCAGGAATAATGGTTGCAACGAGGAACGCCATCACCATCAAGACCACCCCACCGGCAAACAAGTTACCGAATAAACGGAAGGCAAGGCTCACGATCTTACCAATTTCGGAGATGATTTCGATCAAACCTACGACGAAATCAATCAAGCCGAGTGGTTTCTTACCTAAGTTACCCAATGCAGAAACATTGATGAATTTCTCAAAATAAGCGGGACCCAGCGCATACACACCATAAGCCTGAACCAAGACCACCGAGATGAGAGCAAGCGCGAAGGCGAGGCTCAAATCAGTAGCAGGACCACGCAAGAACGGAGTGACAGCGAAAATATAAGGTTCAACGCCCTTTTCAATTTCCTCTGCGGTTAATGCAAACTGAGCTTCAGGATAGACCAGTTGCGTTTCTGCCAGCAAAGCCGCCTGTTCAGCAGCTGCTGCTTCTGCACTTGCCTCTTCAGAAGCCTCTAGTTCTTGTGCCACTTCTTGAGAAGCATCCTCAGTTCCATGAGCCGCATCCGCGCTATGGTCAGTCGCTTCTTCAGTAGCCGCTTCAGAGCTATGGGTGTCTTGTGTCAAGACGATAGTAGAAGCACTACCTTCTTCGCTTGTACTACCCTCTTCACTATGGGACTCTTCAGAGTGTGCTGCATCATCTGTGGAATGCTCTGCAGTGTGTCCCGTCAGGTAATTGTGGCAAGCATGTTCAGTTTCAAGTGTTGCTGCTTCCCCTGCGTTGAACGCAGTGTCCACATAGAGCGTGTACGTGTTCGATACAGAACCCTCAAGGCGGGGATAGCCGGCGGTGCCGGGGTGGGCACAGTGCATCAACCCAACGGTTTCTACACCAGGCAACAGTTTCATCCAGTTTGCGGTGAGCAAAAAGACGAAGATGGTTGCAACAATGGGCCACAGCATCGGGGTGGTCTTGAGACGATCCCCACCGATGTTGTAACAGAAGTTATAGAAGGTCTCAACGAACACTTCTACCCATGCTTGAAAACGGCTAGGAACTTCCTGCGTCCAGCCTTTAGAAGCACGCCATGCCAAGAAAACGAACAAGACCAAGATCAAGTCAGTAACGAGTGTACCGATCAATGAATTGGTAATGTCGACTCCGAAGAATGCGCCCTCTAAGCCTGGGATCACTTCACCGGGTACGGTGATTACAGGAAGAGCAACCGCGACACCATTGGCTGGCATGAGCGTGAACGGAATCCACCCACACACCACAGCGGCAAAAACCACCATGACTACGAACGTGATAATGCCACGAGTTCTCGCATTCATTTGGTTTCCTCCCCAATTAGGTTAAGATTGGTCTTCAAAACGATCCTCCTCAACGGTTGGTGCATTGAAATTCTGATTGTTTGTGACTGGTGCTGGCACGATCTTACCGACCAACCCCAGTACAATTTTCAGCATCACCAAGAGACTGATTGGCACGCTCAAAACCATCACAATGATGGTCAACAGTGGTCTGGTTTCGAACAGACTGTCTGCCCACAACCCCACAAAGAGCGAGCCAATTGTTATAACTAACGAGACAAATCCTGCAAGTGCGGATGTCCCCGCCAAAGCCAAGTTGATGACCCGACGAGGGATTTTTCGCTTAGTCACAGTGCCCCTAACGAAACGTTGTGCATAATATCACAATGTCTACGCAAATGCCATTATCTAACTCGCTCTAAACGAAAAGTGAACGCGCACTTTCACGCGCCCAGTTAAAGACTGGACTGACCGCAAACGTACCTAGCGCAATCACGGCAATCGTTGTGATTGCCAAAACCCAGCGATAGGGGTTGCTCACGGCAATCGGCTTGTCAGCATCTTCACTACGATCTACATAGATGATTTTAACCACAACGAGATAGTAGTACAGTGCGACTAACGAATTCAAAACACCAACCACTGCCAACCATGTTAATCCTGCTTCAACCGCCGCATTGAACAAGAAGAACTTCCCAATGAAGCCAGCGGTGGGGGGCAGGCCCGCCAAAGACAAGAAGGCAATGGTCATGGTGATCGCAAGGGCAGGGCTACGGCGGCTTAAGCCTGCGAAGTCCTTAATAGACTCACTGCCGGTTGCCTCGCTGAACAAGATAACCACAGCGAAACTCAACAAGTTGGTGAAGGTATACATGAATAGATAGAAGGCAACCGAAGCAACCCCTAGCTCTGTTTGGGACTGAATGGCAGCGATACCAATCAAAACATAGCCAGCTTGTGCGACAGATGAATATGCCAACATACGCTTGATGTTACTTTGCCACAACGCCAAAACATTCCCAATAGTCATGGTTAGCGTCGCCAAAATCGCCATCATCGGTGCCCAGTAGGCTTGAATGGAGATGCCACCGATCATCAGGGATTCTGGGAAGACCGCCAAGAAGAAGCGCACCAAGATCGCAAAACTAGCCGCCTTGCTTGCCACGCTCACAAACGCGGTCACGGGGGTGGGCGCACCTTCGTAAACGTCGGGCGTCCAGAAGTGGAACGGAACGGCACTCACCTTAAAGCCGAAACCGACAAACACCATCACCATTGCTGCCAAAACAGGTACAGGATTGGTGCTGAAGGCTTCTCCACCCAACCATTGGGCAATGGCATACAGGTTGGTTTCGTTGCTGAAACCATAGATGAAGCTCAAACCGTACATCATCACGGCAGAAGAGAAGGAGCCAAACAAGAAATACTTCATTCCACTTTCTGAAGAGCGTTGATCGTCACGACGGAACGCCGCCAGAATATAAAGGGGAATGGAGATGGTTTCTAGCGCAACGAACAGCATAATCATATCAGCGGCGGAGGCAACCAAAGTTGCCCCCAACGTCGCCACAATCACGATCAAGTAGTATTCGCCACGCTCGCCCAAAGACTTGGTATCAATCGCCAACAAGCAGGAGATCGCCCCTGCCAGGATGACCATCACCTTGAACATTTGTGCAAGCGCATCATAACGGATCATCCCACCCCAATAGGTAGCGGTGGAGTCAATCGGGGGGAAGATCAAGGGCACGATCGACAAGATCATCAAACCGATGAAGGACACAATGGCAATGCTTCGGCGTTGTCCGTTTGGCAAATATACATCCATGAACAAGGCAACCATCGCCATGACCGTCAAACCGATTTCCGGCAGAATAGCAATATATTGAAAATTATCCATGACTTAGCCTCCCAAGATTGCAATAACCGGACGTAGCCCAATTTCAATCATTGGAGCCATGACATTCGGATATAACCCAATAACCATCAACGGCACTGCCAAGAGCAACAAGATGATGCGATCAGACCATGCAATGTTCCCAACTTCTGGATAGAGTTCGGCGTTGAACTCACCAAAGAACACTTGATGTGTCACCCGTAGCACATACGCCGCGGTGATGATAATCCCCAATGCAGAGAGCAACGCAATCCAAGCGTAGTAATTGCTTAGGGTGAAGCCTCCGATGGTCAACGAGATTTCTTCTGAAGCGCGGAATAGCCCAACGAAGATAGGGAATTCAGCGATGAACCCACTGAAGCCGGGCATACCCATACTGGTCAACCCGCCCACCACAAACGCTAGTGCAACCCAGGGCATCTTCTTGACGAAACCGCCCAAGCTAGGAATATCACGAGTGTGGGCGCGGTCATACACCATCCCCACGCAACCGAAGAACAGCGCGGTCATCGCCCCATGACTGAACATCTGTAGCCCCGCGCCTGCCATGCCGGTTATATTCATACTTGCCCAACCCATGCTGACCAAGCCCATGTGGCTTACAGACGAGAAACCGATCACATACTTGAAGTCACGTTGACGGAAAGCAATGAACGCTCCCAACAGCACATTGATTAGCGTGAGGAAAACAATCCACGGCAAGTGAACTTGTGCCCCCTCTGGGAGCAATTGCACCCCCATGCGCAGGGCGGCAAACGCCCCTAGCTTCATCAAGACCCCCGCATGAATCATTGAGACCGCCGTAGGAGCGGCAACGTGTCCATCGGGCGACCAGTTGTGGAATGGGAAAACACCCGCCAAGACTGCAAACCCAATGAACACCGATGGAAACCACAGCTTCGCAAACGTGAGTGATTCAATGCCCAAATAGTTCACCACATCAAACGCACCCCCTTCTGCCGCCAACATCAACTGTACGATGTCGAAGCTATAGGGTGTGGCAGATTGGGGCAACACCCCGCCAGCGATGGCTTGTGCCAAAAGATCAGCTCCTGCCCCATTGAAGAAACTACCCGCAACAAAGACCATAGCAATCGTACCGATCAAAGAAAAGACCGAGCCGATCAAAATGTACAGCGTCAACTTCATAGCAGCGTATTGGCGCAGTTCTATCCAACCCCATCCGGCAATCAAGATGTACATCGGGAATAGTGCCAGCTCATAGAAGAAGAATAGCAAGAAGGAGTCCAATGAGATGAATACCCCATATACCCCCGCAACCAGCATCAAGAAGAATGCCATGAACTCCCGCACTTGATCTTGAATGCGCCAGGAGATCAGTACGCCCGTCACCGCCACCATGCCCGTCAGCAACACCATCGGGGCACTCAAGCCATCCACCGCAAGGTGGTAGGAAATCCCTAAGTTGGGAATCCACTCAACATGTTCCTCTAAGGCGAGTTGACGCTTGAACATCGCCGTTGCAAAGCCAGGCTCGGCAGCTTCTTCTAAGGTGCTCAAATCGCTTTCTAACTTACTCACCTCGCTGTAGTAGCCCACGTAGGCAACAAACGAGAGGATCAACACCGTGAAAGCGGTAATCAACGACATCAACCGAATGATTTGCTTATCCTTCCCGTCTAAGAACAGGATGATGATCGCAACAACAATCGGGATGAAGATAATGAGACTCAACAAAGGAAATGCCATATCACCTACCCCAGTAGTCCGCTTAACATGCGCGTGACTGAATCATTTATAGTCACCAGAATCCAGTTCGGAATCAATCCAGTGATGAGCATTAACACCATCAATGGCACCATAGCGATCAACTCGCGGCGGTCAATTTCAAGGTGATAGTCTGCCCATTTCATGTTGAAGGGTCCGTGTAGAACGGAGCGAATACCACGCAAAATGTAACTTCCCGTGAACAATAGCCCGATCATGGAAATCACGGTTAACCACGTGAAGACAGGGAATGCCCCACGCACCACCAAGAACTCACTCACAAAGCCGTTCAAGCCCGGCAACCCAAGGCTTGCCATGCTGGTGAAGATGAAGATCGCCCCATATACAGGAGCCTTCACCCACAAGCCACCATACTGAGTGGTGTCGCGCGTGTGGGTTTTGTGATAGATTGCCCCTGCCAACAAGAACATCGCTGCCGAGCTAAGCCCGTGGTTGAACATCTGAAGCACAGCACCGTTGGTTGCCATGATCGCATCCTCAAACTGCGTTGCTTCGCCACTGACGAACATGCGCCCATAGACCAACGCGGTGACGGCTAAACCCATCGCCACAAAACCCATGTGGTTGACGGAGCTGTAAGCCACCAAGCGTTTGATGTCGGTTTGCCCAAAAGCCGATAAGGCACCCAAAACCACACCGAGCATTGCCAACGTTGCAAACAATGTAGCCGGGTTAAAGGTGAGCGCACCGAATAAGCTGATGTCTGCCACCCACACATCGGGGAAGAACGGAATGACTAGGCGCAAGAATCCATACGCACCCAGCTTGAGCATCACCCCTGCCAATAACATAGAGCCAGCAGTGGGAGCTTCGGAGTGGGCATCGGGCAACCATGTGTGGAAGGGCCACACAGGCACTTTGATACAGAATGCGATGAAATAGCCCGTAAAGGCGAGTGCCTTGATGACCCCAACGGGTTGCCCCAAGAAGGTTGAGCCTTCCCGAATGAAGGGCCAATATTGTGCGATTGCCACAATGTCAAAAGTAGACGCGCCATATTCTGTGAGCGACATTGACCAACCAATCAGTTGGGTTGCCAACAACATCCCAAGCGTCCCACCCATCGAGTAGATGAAGAACTTGGTGCTGGCATACATGCGGTTTTTTCCGCCCCACTGTTTGATGAGGAAGTAAATCGGTACCAGGCTCAATTCATAGAACAGGAAGAAGATCATGAGGTCAAGCGCGACAAACACCCCGAATAGCCCTGTTTGGAAGAAGAGCAACAATGCCATGTGCATCTTAACCCCTTCTTCCACTTCAAAA
>CAIRDJ010000450.1 GCA_903877335.1 uncultured Chloroflexota bacterium
GAGACATATACAAGGTACCTACAATGGTTCTGGCACTTTCACACCTTACATAAAGACCGTAAATAAGTATAAAAATGGAGTGAATAGCTTAATTGCGGTCGAATTTGAAAATGAAGTATATACCGATGCTGCATATATTAATAGTGTGGTGAGTTATGTCTGCGGTGGATCGCCTGTCACGTTGAACCTCAGCAGCTATTATCCGGACGGTTTCTCTCGTTTTGGAACAGCAGGGTACAATAACTACCAGGAAATCACCTTCATTGGTTCTGCTCCCCTTAGCAATACCTGTACCCTTACCCTAAATATCTTTCCCTCTGGCGTAGGGACTGCCTATAACATCATGCACACGGGATAACCCTGCATGTAGGGGTATTCTAAGGATGGAATGCCCCTTTACCCTAACCTGTCCGTCAGGCTTTGCAACACTTGATGGGCAGGGAGCGGGTGTGGATCGTGGGGAAGGCAACACTTCCCCCCCTAAGCCTTCGCTGTCGTGCCTCGCTCGCCCACTCGCTGGCAACCATACGCGGTCACCCATGATTCTTAATGGATGCTTCTAGCGCGTTGCCTTAGTTGTAGGATGGGGTATTGTTGAAGAGCCATGCCTCGTCTGCGTCCACCCAGCGCAACAGCGTCTCGTCGTCCCATTCGGCAGACAACCACAGCACCCCCTTCAGCGCAACCGATCGCACGTCGTGTTGAGGGTGCGTTAGGCGCGAGAGAACAAAGCGCATTGCCTCTTCGCCCACTGCCCACAACGCCTCGGCAGCAGCGTGCCAAACACGGGTGTTGTCATCGTCGAGGGCAAACAATAATCCCTCAAAGAGCAGGTCGAGATTTGTGTGTTGCCCCAACATCAAGCTGAGGGCACCCACGGCGGCATAGCGCACATGGTGATTTTCATCAACTTGGATCGCCTGCTTCAGCGCAGGGATGGCGCGTGGGCTACCCAACGTGCCCAACGTAGAAGCCACAGCATAGCGCACGTAGCTGTTGTCATCACTTCCGAGCGACTCGATCAATGCCGAGATGGCATCCTGCGCTTGAAGTTTTTGCAAGGCTTGGGCGGCATCCCACCGCACATAACTATCGGCATCGGTCAACAAAACTCCGATGAGCGCAGGAGTTGCCTGCCGATCTTGGAGCGTGCCCAGCGCCTGCACCGCACTTCGGCGGACGTTACGACTGGCATCGGTCAATGCCAAGCACAACCCCTTTACCGCCAATTCACCCTGAATCCGCCACAGCGCGGTCACACACTCCTTGCGAACTCGTGCGCTCACGTCGTGTTGCAAACAGGCAATCAGGCTAGGCAGAGCTTTGGACGTGGCAAGCGAACCGCTTGTCTGTGCCACCAACATGCGCACTTTCCAGTGCGGGTCCACAATGGCGATCAGCATGATTTGGATAGCTTGTTCCGTGCCAACTTCGCCCAAAGCATAAATCGCCCGACAACGAACAGTGATGTTGGGATCAGAAAGATCAGTTTGCAATTGCGAAAGCGACAAGGAAGACATGGTTATGGGAATACGTTTAGCCCGCCACCTCATTTTACCTGATTTCATCTGTCATGAAAGAGCGTTCTTCTCCCCTGCTATTACAACCCGCGCCCACGTCTAGCTGCAAAACCGGTGCCAGTGTTACTTAACAAGCATCGCCTTTGGCTAAGAAGCCCACACGTGGGCAGGCGCGTGCGTAGGTAACTCTTATAGTCACCGAATTCTCCCGCCCAGCGCGCAACCTGCTTTAGCGCACCGCGCACCACTGCTGGGAGTACCACGCGCAAAGACCACCACTGCTCTGGGGGAAGGCTACGCACAAAGAGCCTCCCCCAATGCTGTTGATAGACAGGATCGCTATAGAGCCACCGCGCTAAGGTACGCATGAACCATGCCGAGCGACGGGCGTA